>NZ_JAWOAI010000034.1:0-34290 GCF_033194735.1 Streptomyces sp. W16 | reverse complement strand
ATCGCCCGGCACCGCGCCCCGCCTCCCAGCCGGCCGGACCACCGCCGTCCCCGAGCGAGCACCCGCCCGAGCCGGCGCCGGAACCCGAGCGATCACGCGGCATGCTGAGCTGGCTGCGCCGCAGAAACGGGTGAGCCGCAGCGCACACCGGCCAATCACAGGGCTCTGAACAGCCCCTCCTGGACGACCGAGACGAGCAGGCGTCCCTCCCTGTCGTAGATGCGCCCGCGGGCCAGACCGAGGCCGCCGGTCGCGATCGGGGACTCCTGGTCGTACAGGAACCACTCGTCCGCGCGGAACGGCCGGTGGAACCACATGGCGTGGTCCAGCGACGCCATGTCGAAGTTCCGCGGCCCCCACAGAGGTTCGACGGGGATCCGGACGGCGTCCAGGAGCGTCATGTCGCTGGCGTACGTCAACGCGCAGGTGTGCACCAGCGGATCGTCGCCGAGCGGCCCCACCGCACGCATCCACACGGCGCTGCGCGGCTCGGCGTCCTTGATCTCCTCGGCGCTCCAGCGCAGCCCGTCCGCGTACCGGATGTCGAAGGGCTGACGGCGTGCCATCCGCTCCAACTGCTCAGGGAGCGTGCCCAGATGGGCCCGGACCTCCTCCGTCACCGTCGGCAGGGACTCCGGGTCCGGGACCTCGCGGGACGGCGGCAGCTGGTGCTCGAAAGGACCTTGCTCAGGCTTGTGAAAGGAGGCGGTGAGATTGAAGATCGTGCGACCCTGCTGCACGGCGGTGACCCGACGGGTGGTGAACGACCGCCCGTCCCGCACCCGCTCGACCTGGTACACGATCGGCACGCCCGGCCGGCCCGGGCGCAGGAAGTACGCGTGCAGCGAGTGCACGGGCCGGTCGCCCTCCGTGGTGCGCCCCGCGGCGACCAATGCCTGGCCGGCCACCTGGCCGCCGAAGACCCGCTGCAGGGACTCGTGCGGGCTGCGGCCACGGAAGATGTTGACCTCGATCTGCTCCAGGTCGAGCAGGTCGACGAGCCGCTCTGCCGGGTTCGTCATGGGTGGGATTCTCCTGTGCTCACAGCTGGCCGACGTCGGTGATGCGGACGACCGCACGGCCCTCCTCGTCGGAGGCCGCGAGATCGATCTCCGCGCTGATGCCCCAGTCATGATCGCCGTTCGGGTCGGCGAAAATCTGCCGAACGCGCCACAGGCCGTGCTGCGGCTCCTCCTCGATGAGCAGGAGCTTGGGCCCGCGGGCGTCGGGGCCGGTGCCGAGGTCCTCGTACTCGTCCCAATACTTGTCCATCGCCTCGCCCCAGGCGTCCGCGTCCCAGCCGGACTCGGCGTCCATCTCGCCCAGTTCCCCGACATGGTCGAGGGCGGCCAGCTCGACACGGCGGAACATCGCGTTGCGGACGAGAACGCGGAAGGCACGAGAGTTCGCGGTGACCGGCTTGACCTGGTCGGCCTTCTCCTGGGCCTCCTCGGCGGTCATCTCCGCCGGGTTGGCCAGCTGCTCCCACTCGTCCAGCAGGCTGGAGTCGACCTGGCGCACCATCTCGCCGAGCCAGGCGATCAGATCCTCAAGGTCCTCGGACTTGAGGTCGTCCGGGACGGTGTGATCGAGGGCCTTGAAGGCACCGGCGAGGTAGCGCAGCACGATGCCCTCGGTGCGGGCCAGCTCGTAGTACGAGGTCAACTCCGTGAAGGACATGGCCCGTTCGTACATGTCACGGATCACGGACTTCGGCGACAGCGGGTGGTCGCCGACCCACGGGTGGCTCTTGCGGTACGTGTTGTACGCGTGGAAGAGCAACTCCTCCAGCGGCTTGGGGTAGCTGACGTCCTGGAGCCGCTCCATGCGGTCCTCGTACTCGACGCCGTCCGCCTTCATCGCGGCCACGGCCTCGCCACGCGCCTTGTTCTGCTGGGCGGCCAGGATCTGCCGCGGGTCGTCCAGCGTGGACTCGACGACGGACACCATGTCCAGCGCGTACGACGGCGACTCGGGGTCCAGCAGCTCGAACGCGGCGAGCGCGAAGGTCGACAGCGGCTGGTTGAGGGCGAAGTCCTGCTGCAGGTCGACCGTGAGGCGCACGATGCGGCCCTCTGCGTCCGGGGTGTCGAGCTTCTCGACGATGCCGCCGTCCAGGAGCGAGCGGTAGATCGCGATCGCGCGCCGGATGTGCTTCAACTGCTGCTTGCGCGGCTCGTGGTTGTCCTCCAGGAGATGCCGCATCGCGTCGAAGGCGTTGCCGGGGCGGGCGATCACCGACAGCAGCATCGTGTGAGTGACCCGGAACCTGGACGTCAGCGGCTCGGGATCGGAGGTGATGAGCTTCTCGAAGGTGCCTTCCGACCAGCCGACGAAGCCCTCGGGTGCCTTCTTGCGGACGACCTTCCGGCGCTTCTTCGGGTCGTCGCCCGCCTTGGCGAGCGCCTTCTCGTTCTCGACGACGTGCTCGGGGGCCTGGGCGACCACGAGCCCCGCCGTGTCGAAACCGGCGCGGCCCGCGCGACCCGCGATCTGGTGGAACTCACGGGCCCGCAACGTACGTACCCGAACGCCGTCGTACTTGGCCAGCGCCGTGAAAAGCACCGTGCGGATGGGCACGTTGACGCCCACCCCGAGCGTGTCCGTACCGCAGATGACCTTCAGCAGACCGGCCTGCGCGAGCTTCTCCACCAGGCGCCGGTACTTGGGCAGCATGCCGGCGTGGTGCACACCGATGCCGTGTCGTACGTAACGGGAGAGGTTGCGGCCGAACTTGGTGGTGAAGCGGAAGCCGCCGATCAGCTCGGCGATCTGGTCCTTCTCCTCGCGCGAGCACATGTTGATGCTCATCAGCGCCTGCGCCCGCTCCACGGCCTGCGCCTGGGTGAAGTGCACGATGTAGACCGGTGCCTGCCGGGTCTCCAGCAGTTCGGTCAGCGTCTCGGTGAGCGGGGTCAGCCTGTACTCGTAGGACAGCGGCACCGGCCGGACCGCCGAGCGGACCACCGAAGTGGGGCGCCCGGTGCGCCGGGTGAGGTCCTTCTCGAACATCGCGACGTCGCCGAGCGTGGCCGACATCAGGATGAACTGCGCCTGCGGCAGCTCCAGGATCGGGATCTGCCAGGCCCAGCCGCGGTCCGCCTCGGCGTAGAAGTGGAACTCGTCCATGACGACCTGGCCGACGTCCGCGTGCTTGCCGTCGCGCAGTGCGATCGACGCGAGGACCTCCGCGGTGCAGCAGATGATGGGGGCGTCCGAGTTGACGGACGCGTCGCCGGTCAGCATGCCGACGTTCTCGGTGCCGAACATCTTGCACAGCTCGAAGAACTTCTCCGAGACCAGCGCCTTGATCGGGGCGGTGTAGAAGGTGACCTCGTCCCGGGCCAGCGCGGCGAAGTGCGCACCGGCGGCGATCATGCTCTTGCCGGACCCGGTGGGCGTCGACACGATCACGTTCGCACCGGAGACCACCTCGATCAGCGCCTCCTCCTGATGGGGGTAGAGCGTGAGACCGCGCTCCTTGGCCCACGACTCGAAGGCTTCGTAGAGGGCGTCTGGATCTGCGGTCGGCGGCAACTGGTCGATGAGGGTCACGACCCCATCTTGCCTGGCGCCGTGGCCGATGGGGGAATCGGCTGCGGGGACGAAGATCGCTACCGCTACGCTGTGTCGCCGACAGAGTGTCAGGGCGCCCGAGCAACTGACCGGCGGCGTAAGAGGAATGGGGCGGGGAACGGCCATGATGGGACCAGCACACTCACTGTCGGGAGCGGCGGCCTGGCTCGGCGTCGGAGCGGCGACCGCCGCGGCCGGGCATCCGATGCCCTGGCCGGTGATCCTGGTCGGCGCCCTGATCTGCGCCGGCGCGGCGCTCGCCCCGGACCTCGACCACAAGGCGGCGACCATCTCCCGGGCCTTCGGACCCGTCTCCCGGACCGTGTGCGAGGTCGTCGACAAGCTCTCGTACGCCGTCTACAAGGGGACCAGGAAGCAGGGCGACCCGCGCCGCAACGGCGGGCACCGCACGCTTACCCACACCTGGCTGTGGGCGGTCCTGATCGGGGCAGGGAGCGCGAGCGTAGCGATCCTGGGCGGTCGCTGGGGAGTGCTGGCGATCCTCTTCGTGCACATGGTGCTGGCCATCGAGGGTCTGCTGTGGCGGGCGGCCCGCGGCTCCAGCAGCGACATCCTGGTGTGGCTGCTGGCGGCGACCAGCGCGTGGATCCTCGCCGGAGTGCTGGACAAGCCGGGCAACGGTTCGAACTGGCTGTTCACGGAGCAGCACCAGTACCTGTGGCTGGGCCTGCCGGTCGTGCTGGGTGCGCTGGTGCACGACATCGGGGACGCGCTGACCGTCTCCGGCTGCCCGATCCTGTGGCCGATCCCGTTGGGCCGCAGGCGCTGGTACCCGATCGGGCCGCCGAAGGTGATGCGGTTCCGCGCGGGCAGCTGGATCGAGCTCAAGGTGCTGATGCCGGTGTTCATACTGCTCGGGGGAGTGGGCTGCGCAGCGGCGCTCAACGTGATCTGAGGTCCGTCCCCGGTTCCGGCGTCGGTGCGGGCCGCGGCTCACGCCCCGCCGGAACCCTGGCCCGCCTCGCCGCTGCCGTAGCGCCGCTCGAACTGGGCGATACGGCCCTCCGTGTCCACCGTCCGCGCCTTGCCGGTGTAGAAGGGGTGGCTCTCCGAGGAGATCTCCACGTCCACGACCGGGTAGGTCTCGCCGTCGTCCCAGTCGATGGTCCGGTCGCTGGTCGCGGTGGACCGGGTCAGGAAGGCGTATCCGGCGGAGCGGTCGCGGAAGACCACGGGGTGGTAGTCGGGCTGCTTGTCCTGCTGCATGGCTGCTCCTCCTGCGGCGGGGGTGTGGGTGACGGCCAAGGGACGGCGAGGTCAGCCGTAGAGCGAGTCCTCGTCCTCGTCGACGATGTGCATCGCGGCCTCCTCTGCGGAGGCCGCCGCGCCGTCGATGCCCACGTCGGTGGCGATCAGGCCGCTCTCCTCGTCCTCGTGTGCCCCTTCGTCGGGTGCCACGAGGCGACCGGAGCGGACGTCACCGACCTCGATGTCCCGGAGTTCGCCGTCGGTGTCCTCGGAGTCGCCGAGGCCGTCGCCGTCGGACACAGCGAGATCCGGGACCTCCTCGGCGAGGCGCTGGTCGAGCGACTCACCGTGCTGACGCTCCGAGGCCGTGACATCGGCGCGTTCCACCGCCCAAGGGCGATCCGGTGGGGACCAGCCGCGGTCGAGGGGATCCTCGACACCATCGGCCACCAGGGTGTCCTCCGCGTCGAGCAGACCCGCGTCGTCCTGTACCTCGGATCCGTCGGGCTGGTAGACGTCGTCTCCCCATCCGTCGGCGCTGTTCACGGGTACCTCCAGGTGGTGGGGACCGGCCCGTACTCACCGCGCTCGGCGGCGGGCCGCCGCTGTGCGGGGCACAGGCGGAGCCCGGCACGAACCACATGGTTCCCGGGCACTCCCCGAACCGGTGCCGCTCCCCAGCCTTCCACCCCTTTTCCCCCGCGCGCAACGGCACGGCCCCGAGCCGGGGAGGGCAAGGCCCTTGTCCACCTTGAGCGGCCTCGTGTCTCACCAGCCCCGGCAGGCGTCCGATTCCGGTGCGCTACAGCGCCCCGAAAGGGGCGCGGGGAACTGCGCGACCAGCCCCCACCGGCCCGCACGTCAGTCACCGCCCGACCGGCGGAGCTACCCGTGCCACGACCGCCAAAGCGCCGCGTACGCACCCTCCGCCGCCACCAGCTCGTCGTGGCTGCCCAGCTCGCTGATGCGGCCGTTCTCGACCACGGCGATGACGTCCGCGTCGTGGGCGGTGTGCAGGCGGTGGGCGATCGCGACGACCGTGCGGCCGTCGAGGACACGGGCCAGGGACCGTTCGAGATGGCGTGCGGCGCGCGGGTCCAGGAGCGAGGTCGCCTCGTCCAGGACAAGCGTGTGCGGATCGGCCAGCACCAGCCGGGCCAACGCGATCTGCTGGGCCTGGGCCGGGGTGAGCGCCAGCCCGCCCGAGCCCACCTCGGTGTCGAGGCCCTCGTCCAGCGCCCGCGCCCAGCCGTCCGCGTCGACCGCGCCCAGCGCCGCCCACAGCTCGGCGTCCGCCGCGTCGGTCCGGGCGAGCAGGAGGTTGTCGCGCAGGGAGCCCACGAAGACGTGGTGCTCCTGGTTGACGAGGGCCACATGGGAGCGGACGTGTTCGGCGGTCATCCGGGAGAGTTCGGCGCCGCCGAGGGTGATCCGGCCGTCCCGGGGCGCGTAGATGCCGGCGAGCAGCCTGCCCAGGGTGGACTTGCCCGCGCCCGATGGGCCGACCAGGGCCAGCCGGGTGCCGGGCGCGACCTCCAGGGACACCTTGCGCAGCACGTCGACGCCCTCGCGGTAGCCGAAGTGCACCCGGTCCGCGTGCACGTTCCGGCCCTCGGGGGACAGCGTGGCGTCCCCCGCATCGGGCTCGATGTCCCGGACACCGACCAGCCGGGCCAGCGAGACCTGGGCGACCTGGAGCTCGTCGTACCAGCGCAGGATCAGGTTCACCGGGTCGACGAGCATCTGCGCGAGCAGGGCGCCCGTGGTCAGCTCGCCCACTCCGATCCAGCCGTGCAGGACGTACACCCCGCCGAGCATCAGGACCGAGCAGAGCACCGTGACATGAGTGATGTTGATGACCGGGAAGAGCACCGACCGCAGCCAGAGCGTGTAGTTCTCCCAGGCCGTCCACTCCTTGACGCGGCGCTCCGAGAGGGCGATGCGCCGGTCGCCGAGGCGGTGTGCCTCGACGGTGCGTCCCGCGTCCACGGTCTCGGCGAGGGCCGCGGCCACGGCGGCGTACCCGGCGGCCTCGGAGCGGTAGCCGGCGGGTGCGCGCTTGTAGTACCAGCGGCAGCCGACGACCAGCAGCGGCACCGCGATCAGTACGGCGGGCGCCAGCGCCGGCACGGTCACGACAAGGCCGCCGAGCAGCAGCAGCGCCCACACGACACCGATCGCCAGCTGCGGTACGGCCTCGCGCATCGCGTTGGCGAGCCGGTCGATGTCGGTGGTGATGCGGGACAGGAGGTCGCCGGTGCCCGCCCGTTCCAGGACACCCGGAGGCAGCCCGACCGCTCGTACGAGGAAGTCCTCGCGCAGATCGGCCAGCATCCGCTCGCCGAGCATCGCGCCACGCAACCGCACCTGCCGGATGAACACGGCCTGGACGGCGAGCGCGATCCCGAACAGCCCGATGGTCAGGCCCAGATGAAGTTCCCGCGCTCCGTCCGACACCCGCTCGACCATGTCGCCGAGCAGATAGGGGCCCACCATCGACGCGACCACGGCGACCGTGTTCACGGTCACCAGGAGGAGGAAGGCCCGGCGATGCCGACGGAACAGTTCGGACACGTAGGCGCGTACGGTCGCGGGGGCGCCGACCGGCAGGGTGTTGGCCGTGGTCGGGGCCGCCGGGTCGTACGCCGGGGGCGCCACGCCGATCATGCGGTCTCCTCGATTTCTTCCAGCGCGCCGCGCAGCGCGACATCGTGGTCGTCCAGGGCGCTCCGCAGAGCGGCCTCGTCGTTGACGGCGTTGTGCAGTGCCGTCTCCTCCTCCGTTTCACGGGTCACCACGGCCCGGTACCGCGGCTCGCTGCGGAGCAGGTCGCGATGGGTGCCGACCGCCACGACCTCGTCCTCGTGCACGAGGACCACCCGGTCCGCGTGGTCCAGGAGCAGGGGCGAGGAGGTGAACACCGCGGTGGTCCGGCCGGCCCGCAACTTCCGTACGCTGTCCGCGATCCGGGCCTCGGTGTGGGAGTCGACGGCGGAAGTCGGCTCGTCCAGGACGAGTACCTCGGGATCGGTGATCAGCGACCGGGCCAGGGCGAGCCGCTGGCGCTGGCCGCCGGAGAGGGAGCGTCCGCGTTCGGTGATGCGGGCGTCCATCGGGTCGGCGGTGTCGAGCGAACCCTGCGCGAGTGCCACCAGCACGTCACCGCACTGCGCGGCGGCCAGGGCCTCCTCCGCGCCGACCGCACCCGAGGAGGGCACGTCGAGCAGTTCGCGCAGCGAACCGGACAGCAGCACCGGGTCCTTGTCCTGGACGAGGACGGCGGTGCGTGCCGAGTCGAGGGGGAGTTCGTCGAGCGCCACGCCGTCCAGGAGTACGGAGGTGCCGGCCTCGGCGGGGTGTCCGCCGAGGCGTTCCGCCAGCCGCCCGGCCGCGTCGGGATCGCCGCACACCACGGCGGTGAACCGGCCGGACGGCACGAGCAGACCGGTGGCCGGGTCGTACAGATCCCCGGCCGGCACCTCGGCCGCGCGCGTTCCTTCGGTGTCGGTGACCCGCTCCAGGGACAGCACGCGCGCGGCGCGTCTGGCCGAGGGACGGGAGAAGGAGTACGCCATGGCGATCTCCTCGAAGTGCCGCAGCGGATAGGACAGGACCATCACCGCGCTGTAGACGGTGACCAGTTCACCCACCGTGATCCGTCCCTCGCGGGCCAGGTGCACACCGTGCCAGACGACGACGATCAGCAGCAGACCCGGCAGCAGCACCTGGATCGCGGAGATCAGCGACCACATCCGGGCACTTCGCACGGCAGCGTGGCGCACCTCCTGGGAGGCGCGGCGGTAGCGGTCGAGGAACAGTTCCTCGCCGCCGATGCCGCGCAGCACCCGCAGTCCGGCGACAGTGTCGGAGGCCAGCTCGGTGGCGCGTCCCGCCTTCTCGCGCTGCACGTCCGCGCGCCGGGTCGCCCGGGGCAGCAGCGGCAGTACGGAGACCGCCAGCAGGGGCATGCCCACAGCGACGACGACACCGAGTGCGGGTTGGTACACGAGAAGGCCGACACACACGACGACGACGGTCAGCGCGGCGGCCAGGAAGCGGGACAGCGCCTCGACGAACCAGCCGATCTTCTCGACGTCACCCGTGGACACGGCCACGACCTCACCGGCCGCGACCCGCCGGGTCAGCGCCGAGCCGAGATGGGCGGCCTGGCGGGCCAGCAGCTGCTGGACGCGGGCGGCGGCCGTGATCCAGTTGGTGACGGCGGCCCGGTGCAGGAAGGTGTCGCCCACGGCGATACCCGCTCCGCACAGCGCCATCAGCCCACCGGTCAGAGCGAGCCGACTGCCGGAGCGGTCGACCACGGCCTGGACGGCGAGCCCCACACAGAACGGCAGCGCGCAGACGGACACGAAGTGCAGCAGTCCCCAGGCGAGCGACTTGAACTGTCCGCCGAGCTGGTTCCGGCCGAGCCACCACAGGAATCGGGGCCCCGAGCGGGCGTCCGGCACACCCGGGTCGGGATACGGAAGGTCTTGAATCTGCATGACGTCCCAGTGGCTCTGGTCGGGGCGGCGGAAGGAACCGCGGAGTGCGGCAACAAACCGTGAAAGGTTCGCCTCGCAGCGTGGTCGGAAGCAAGCGGTTTTCCCGGCCGGGGGCCAGAACCGGCGTTCACCCATCAGGGGCGAGATGTCCGTGACCTCACTCAATGTCGCCGAACGCGATGTGACCATGGGCCGATGCAGAGTGGCGGCACACGACGTGCGATGGTCGCGATGGCGGCTCTCGGTTCCCTCCTGACGATGACGACGCTGTCTGCGTGCGGAAGCGCGCACCCACGGCACACCGGCGGCGAAGGGAGATCCGGCCCTCAGGCGGCCCACCCGAGACCGGCCGCGGTCTCCCCGGCCCCGACCCGCGTCCCGGACGTCGGCGACCGGCTCCACCGCGACATCCCCGCAGGCACGCGCCAGGTCCTGGCGGTCTACGGCGACGGCAAGGACTCCCCGGACTCCACTGCCGTACTGTTCACCAAGCACGGCTCCACCTGGGACCGGACCCGCAGCTGGCCCGCGCACAACGGCAAGCGGGGCTGGACCCTCGACCATCACCTCGGGGACGAGCGCAGCCCCGTCGGCGTGTTCACCCTGACCGCCGCGGGCGGTGTGCTCGACGATCCCGGCACGGCGCTCCCGTACAGCCAGGACGAGTCGTACGAGGCGCCGCGCGACTGGGACGAGTCGCACTGGCACGACTTCGACTACGTCATCGCCATCGACTACAACCGGGTCAAGGGCACGCCGCCCGACGACGCGGAGCAGCCCGAGGGCGAGGACAAGGGCGGCGGGATCTGGCTGCATCTGGACCACGGCAGCGGTACGTCGGCCTGCGTCAGCCTGCCCAAGGAGGCGATGGAGTACCTGCTGCGCACGCTCGACCCGGAGCAGCATCCCGTGGTGCTGATGGGGGACAGGGGGGACCTCAAGGGGTAGAACACCGCCCATGAGAAACCGGATAGTCATGTCCATGCTCGCCGGGGCGACCCTCCTGGCGAGCACCCTCCTGGGAGCGAGCCCCGTCCAGGCGGCCGAGGCAAAGGCCCAAGTCGCCGACGTCCCCGCCGAGTTCGGCACCGACTGGCACGACCCCCTCACCGCCGCCCCGCCCATCGCCAAGCCCGCGACGAAGTCCTGCCAAGTCACCCTCGCCGACACCGAGTTCCGCGACTTCACCCCGTACGAGGGCACCTACACACCACCCAAGGCGTGCGGTGACCACTGGAGCAAGGTCGTGCTCCGTCTCGACGGCACGGTCAAGGGGCGTCAGTACGACCGGCTCGGCTATCTGCATGTCGGCGGGGTCGAGATCCTGCGCACCTCGACGCCGGAGCCCTCGCCCGACGGCATCGCGTGGTCCGTCGAGAAGGACGTCACGCGCTACAGCGCCACCTTCCGCAGCACACAGAACGTCGAGATGCTGATCGGCAACGTCGTCGACGACACCTACACCGGAGTCATCGGAGTCAAGGCGACGCTGACGTTCTACGAGGGGAGACCCGCGGCGGCGCAGACCCCCGACCGCGTCCTCACCCTCGGCACCGACTCGACCGTCACCACCCCGCGCAACAGCGAACGCATCGTCGCAGAGGTGTACGCCACCGGATCCGGCGGCGGCTGCGAGGAGTTCTGGTATCTCGCGGTGCCCGACTCGGCGCCGTACTCCTGCCAGGCCGACAAGGGCCCCTACCGCGAGGTGCAGATCAAGGTCGACGGTCAACTCGCGGGAATCGCGGCGCCGTTCCCGAACGTGTGGACCGGTGGCTGGTCCGACCCCTTCCTCTGGTACGTCATTCCGGGCCCGCGTGCCTTCGACGTCAAGCCGATCGAATACGACCTCACGCCCTTCGCCGGGCTGCTCAACGACGGCCGCCCGCACCACGTCGACGTCTCCGTCGTGGGCGTGCCCGAGGGGCAGAGCGGTTGGAGCGCGCCGGTGAACGTGCTCGTCTGGCAGGACGCGCAGCGCGCCCGCGTCACCGGGAAGCTCACGCTCGACCGCGCGGGCGAGCTCGCCAACTCCTCGACGTACACGCCCGGTTCGGAGGAACGCGTGGACACCGACGCGGGCCATCGGCTGACCGTCGCCGGTTACGTCGACACCTCGCACGGGCGGGTGAGGACCACTGTCGACCGGAAGCTCACGAACACCTCCGTGCACCGTTGGATCGACGGCGAGAACATGGACGGGCTCGACGCGACCTGGACGGACGACGAGTCGGTGACCGTCGACGGACGGGGACCGGCCCGGACGACGGCCACGCATCGGACGTACACGATGACCGGTGCGACGACGATCGGGACGGACGACCGGTTGCGTACCGTTCTCGCGCTGGGCGACCGGGCGGCGGTCGTCGATACGCGGGACGGTCGGCGGACCGGGTGGTCGCGGCTCGACGACACCTACAGCGGGGACGCGACGTACACGCTCAACGTGCCCCGTGATCAACGGCATGCGGTGGGGACGTCGAGCGAGCGCTATCGGCTGTACGGCTCGGGCGGCTGCTACGACCGTTCGCTGGCGACCGCGCAGGGGGTGCTGACCGAGGACCGCAGCGGCTGCTGAGCCGTCGTGCGTGCGATGCGTCACTCAGGTGCGTGATTTACGCGGCTGTCACACGGAGGTTTTCCGGGCGATCAACAACGGCTTCAAAGTGTCCACTCGGAAGCCGCTTTCCGTATCGCAGAAGTCGCCCCCATCGACTTCCGCGAACGACCGTCCCCCCTCAAGGAGTGCCCGTGCCGCCGTCCGTCCCGCCTCTGCCGCGACGCGTCGCACGCATACTGCGTACCTCTCTCTTCGCGCAGGTCGCCTGCGCGCTCGTCCTCGGAATCCTCGTCGGAAAGCTGTGGCCCGACGTGGCCACGGACTTCCAGCCCCTCGGCGACGGATTCACCCGGCTGATCAAGACGATCATCTCGCCGCTCGTGTTCTGTGTGGTCGTGGTCGGTATCGCCAAGGCCGGTGACCTCAAGGCCTTCGGCCGGATCGGCCTCAAGGCGCTGATCTGGTTCGAGGTCGCCAGCACCGCGGCGCTGATCATCGGCCTGGTCCTTGCCAACGTCGTCCAGCCCGGCTCCGGGATGCACGTCGACCCGTCCACCCTCAACACCTCGGCGGTGGACGCGAAGACGGGCGGCGGCTCGCTGCCCTCGACGACCGAGTTCATCGTCAACGCGCTGCCCACCAGCTTCGTCGGCGCCTTCGCCGAGAACTCCCTGCTCCAAGTCCTCATCCTGGCCTGCCTGGTGGGCGCCGCGCTGCTCCACCTCGGCAACACCAAGGTGCCGAAGGTCCTGCCCGCGATCGAGCAGGCGCAGGAGATCATCTTCGCGATCGTCGGCTTTGTCATGCGGCTCGCCCCGCTCGCCGTGTTCGGCGCGATGGCCGTCCTGGTCGGCCAGTACGGCCTCGGCGTGATCAAGACCTACGCCAAGCTGATCATCCTCTGCTACGTCGCCGCCGCGCTCTTCGTCGCCCTGCTCGCCGTCGCGCTGCGGCTGGTCACCGGGCTCAGCCTCTGGAAGTTCCTCCGCTACATCCGGGAGGAGATGCTCCTCGCGCTCGGCACCGCCTCCACCGAGTCCGTCATGCCGCGCGTGATGCAGAAGCTGCGCAAGGCCGGCGCCCGGGACGACGCGGTCGGCCTCGTGCTGCCCACCGGCTACTCCTTCAACCTCGACGGAGCCTCGCTCTACCTCTCCATCGGCACCCTGTTCATCGCCCAGGCCGTCGGCGTCGACCTCAGCCTCGGCCAGCAGATCACCGTGGTCCTGGTGCTGATGCTCACCAGCAAGGGCATGGCCGGCATCCCCGGCTCGGCCTTCCTCGCCCTGTCCGCCACCGCGTCCTCGCTCGGCGCGATCCCGGCCGGTGCGGTCGCCCTGCTCCTCGGCGTGGACCGCATCATGGACTCGATGCGCGTCGTCACCAACCTCCTCGGCAACTGCGTCGCCGTCTTCGCGGTCTCCCGCTGGGAGGGTGCGCTGGACATCGAGCGGGCGAAGAAGGTCCTCGACGGCGAGATCACGCTCGTAGAGGAAGACATAGAGGAAGCCGTGGACGAAGAAGTCGTAGGGGAAGGGGCGGAGATTCCCGCCCAGGTCGTCAAGGAGACGGCCTCCGAAGCCAGTTGACCCCCTTGTGGCGGGCCGTGGCTCCTGTGTCCATCGGTACGGTGGGGGAGTCGCGGCCCGTTTTCCTATGCGTGGTCGACGAGGTCGACCGGGTAGTCCTGGTCGAAGTCGGCGGATCGGCTCACCTGTTCCCAGGCCGCCGCCTGCGCGATCTGGTCGCGTGAATAGCTCTGCGCCATCTCGACCGCGACAGCGCCCAGGAGGAGATGGGAGGGCAGGGTCGGCTGCTTGACGATCCGGACCAGGATCTCCCCGGCCCGCTTCGGGTCGCCCGCGGCGGTTACTGGACCGTCGAAGAGGCGGATCACCGCGCCGACGGTCTCGTCGTACTCCGGCGCCACCTCCGGGATCTGCATCGACGACCCGGCCCAGTCGGTGGCGAACCCGGCCGGTTCCACGACGAGGTACCTGATGCCGAACGGCGCGGTCTCGGCCGCGAGGACGCGCGTGAAGCCGTCGACCGCGAACTTCGCCGCCTGGTAAGAGCCGAGCCCGGGATTTCCGCCGACCCGGCCGCCGACGGACGAGAACTGTACGACCGTGCCCGCCCCCTGCGCCCTGAGGAACGGGAGCGCCGCCGTCGAGACGTTGTAGACGCCCCAGAAGTTCGTGTCGAACTGTCGGCGGAAGTCCTCCTCGGGTGTCGTCTCGACCGGGGAGAGGTTGGCGTACCCAGCGTTGTTGACGACCACGTCGATCCCGCCGAAACGGTCGACTCCCGCCTGTAGCGCGGCCGTTGCGGCGGTCCGGTCGGTGACGTCGAGCGCGACGGGAAGTACGCGGTCGCCGTACTTCTCCACGAGATCGTCGAGCTGCTCCGGCTTGCGTGCCGTGGCGACGACCCGGTCGCCGGCCTCCAGGGCCGCGACGGTGAGGTTGCGGCCGAAGCCGCGGGACGAACCGGTGATGAACCATGTCTGAGTCATGGCTCTAGCAAAACACTGTTTCGTTATTAGTGCAACCGGGTTGCGCTATGCTCTGCGTCATGAGCACGCCCAGTCCCCAGCGCGCCCGCAGCGCGGCGGCCAAGCAGCAGCGCGAGCGGGCGATCCTCGACGCCGCCCGGTCTCTCGGCACCGAACGCAGCGTGCGCGAGGTCACGCTCACGGACATCGCCGCTGCCGTGGGCATGCACAAGTCGGCGATGCTGCGGTACTTCGAGACCCGGGAACAGATTTTCCTGGCGCTGACCGCCGAAGGCTGGGAGGACTGGTCGGCGGCGCTCCGCGCGCGGCTGGGTGAACTCACCGACGGAGATCCCGGCACGGTCGCGGCCGTCCTCGCGCAGTCGCTCGTCGTGCGCCCGTTCTTCTGCGACCTGCTCGCCCAGGCGCCGTTGAACCTCGAACGCAATGTCTCGCTGCAGTCCGTGTACGAGTTCAAGACGGTCGTACTCGGTGAAGTCGCCGCGGTGGCAACCGAGTTGTGCCGGACACTCGCGATCACCGAGCGTTCGGCCATCGACGTGATCGCCACGGCCACGAGCATGGCCGGGGCGCTGTTGCAGATGGCCGCCCCGGGTACCCGCCTCCGCACGCTCTACGAGACCCACCCCGAGTTGGCGCATGCCGTGGTCGATGTCGAACCCCAACTCGCCCGCATCCTGAGCGCGTTGCTGGAAGGGATGCGGTCTACCGCGACGTGAGGTGAAACCAGGGGCTCATGGCGTGGGCGTACGGCCGCGCGTGCTGGCGAAGCGGCTGCGGTAGTGCGTCGGCGTGGTGTCCAGATGGCGGGCGAAGGCGCGGCGGAGGGTCTCGTCGGTGCCGAGCCCGCTGCGGTGTGCCGCGGAGGTGACGCTGTGGCCTTCGAGGAGAAGGTGTTGGGCACGGTCGAGACGAACCCGTTCGACCCAACGGGCGGGTGTGGTGCCGAGTTCGGTGCGGAAGAGCCGCGTCAGGTGCCGGGTGCTGACGGCCGCGGTCGCCGCCATGGCGGGCAGGCTGTGATCGGCGGCGGGGTCGGCCAGCACGGACGCGATCAGTGACCGTAGCGGATCGGTGCGCGGTGTCGGGGTGGTGGTCGCCGCGGAGAACTGCGACTGCCCGCCCGGGCGTTGCATGAAGACGACCAGCTCGCGTGCGACGTCCCGGGCCACGGCCGCTCCGTGGTCGTCCTCGACGAGAGCCAGCGCCAGGTCGATCCCGGCACTGATGCCCGCCGAGGTGACGAAGCGGCCGTCGCGGACATGGATGGCGTCCGGTTCGACGCGCACCCGGGGGTAGCGGCGGGCCAGTGTCCCGGCCTGCCGCCAGTGGGTCGTGGCCGAACGGCCGTCGAGCAGGCCGAGTTCGGCGAGGACGAAGGCGCCCGTGCACACGGACGTGACCCGTGCGGCACGGTCGGTGAGGGTGCGGGTCGTGCTCAACAGCTCATCCTCCGGGGGCTGTTGGGCCAGTCGGTCGCCCCCGGCCACCACGACCGTCCCGACCGGCCCGGCGTCGGGCGCGGTCACCGTGCCGCTCAGCGTCAGCCCGTTGGCGGCGGTCACCGGTCCGCCGCCGGGAGACACCAGCAGCAGTTCGTACGGGTGCCCGAGCTTGCCCGACTGGTGCAGCACCTCGGCTGGGCCGCTGACGTCGAGCATGGTCACGCCGTCGAACACGACGAATCCCACGCGGTGCGGCCTGCCCGCGGTCGCGGTCGCCGTCATGTCCGAATCCGTGGTTTTAGTGGCTCTGAGGACATGGCCCCAGCGTACTCCGCCGAAGATCCTGGAGGCACAGGCCATCGAGGAGAGGGAAGAACGATGAGTGAAGTGATCGCAGGCGTGGAGATCCCGGACACCGCTCTGGCGCGGGAGGCGACCGAGCTGGTGCGCGAGGCCGCGTCGTCGTTGCTGTTCGACCACTCCCGGCGGGTGTTCCTGTGGGGCGCCCTGCGCGGCCGGGAGCAGGGGCTCGGCTACGACCCCGAACTGCTCTACGTGGCCGCGATGTTCCACGACCTCGGGCTCACCGAGAGGTTCCGCCGGACCGACCAGCGCTTCGAGATCGACGGCGCCGACGAGGCCCGCCGGTTCCTGCACGCGCACGGCATCACCGGTGAGCCGGCCGACCGGGTCTGGACGAGCATCGCCCTGCACACCACACAGGAGATCCCGCTGCACATGTCGCCCGAGATCGCCCTGGTCAACCGGGGAGTGTCGCTGGATGTCGTGGGCGTCGGCTACGACGCCGTCCCCGACGAGCAGCGCGCGGCCGTCGTGGCGGCGCATCCCCGCCCGGACTTCAAGAACGGGATCCTCGCCGCTTTCACCGAGGGCATCAAGGACCGCCCCGAGACCACCTTCGGCAACATCAAGGCGGACGTACTGGCCCACTTCGTGCCGGGCTTCGTGCGCGGCGACTTCGTCGAGAAGATCAAGGACTCGAACTGGCCCGAGTGAGAACCGGCCCGAGTGACACGCCGTCCCCGAGGAACCGGGCCCGCTTTCAGCAGGAGCGCCCCTGCGGCTGTCCTTCGTGCACCCCGTCGACCAGCGTGTCCAGCAACGTCCGCAACACCTCGCGCTCCACATCTGTGAGCGGCGCGAGGATCTCGTCCGCGGCGCCCCGCCGTGCGCTGCGCAGCTCGCTCAGCGCCTTGCGGCCGTCGTCCGTGATCTCGATCCGGATGACCCGCCGGTTCGACGGGTCGGGCACTCGTCGTACCTTGCCGCTAGCCTCCAGGCCGTCGACCAGCGTCGTCACGGCACGCGGCACCACCTCAAGGCGCTCGGCGAGGTCGGCCATGCGCGGCGGCGAGCCGAAGTGCGCGAGGGTGCGCAGCAGCCGGGACTGGGCCGGGGTGATACCGAGGTCGCGCTGCTCCAGATGGCGCTTCTGGATGCGGTGCACCCGGCGGGTGAGCCGCAGCAGCTGCTCCGCGAGGAGGCCGTCGGAATCGGGGGTGGTCATGCGGGAACAATATCAGGACCTTGTTCATTGTGAGTATAGGTAACAATGAGCTATGCTCCACCAGGCCTCATTTCTCCACGAGTTCTGAGCGCCCGACCAGTCCTGATCGCCTCACCATCCCGTAGGAGACCATGCCCCGCGACGAAATCAACTGGACACCGTCCCCCGGCACCTCGACCGACCAACCCCGGCAGGTGCGCCGCATCCTCAAGCTCTTCAAGCCCTACCGTGCCCGGCTCACTGTCGTCGGCCTCCTGGTCGGCGCCGCGTCCCTGGTCACCGTGGCGACCCCGTTCCTGCTGAAGGAGACGCTGGACGTCGCCATCCCGCAGGGCCGCACCGGACTGCTGAGCCTGCTCGCGCTCGGCATGATCCTGAGCGCCGTCCTGACCAGCATCTTCGGCGTCCTGCAGACCCTGATCTCCACGACGGTCGGCCAGCGCGTCATGCACGACCTGCGCACGGCGGTCTACGGCCGGCTGCAGCGCATGTCGCTCGCCTTCTTCACCCGGACCCGCACCGGCGAGGTCCAGTCCCGCATAGCCAACGACATCGGCGGCATGCAGGCCACCGTCACCTCCACGGCCACCTCCCTGGTCTCGAACCTGACCAGTGTGGTCGCCACGATCGTCGCGATGATCGCCCTGGACTGGCGGCTGACCGTTGTCTCGCTGCTGCTGCTCCCGGTCTTCGTGTGGATAAGCCGCAGGGTCGGCAACGAACGCAAGAAGATCGCCACCCAGCGCCAGAGGCAGATGGCCGAGATGGCCGCCACGGTCACCGAGTCGCTGTCCGTCAGCGGCATTGTGCTCGGCCGCACCATGGGCCGCTCCGACTCGCTCACCCGGTCCTTCTCGGAGGAGTCCGAGGGCCTGGTCGACCTGGAGGTCAGGTCGAACATGGCGGGGCGCTGGCGCATGGCCGTCATCTCGATCGTCATGGCCGCGATGCCCGCCGTCATCTACTGGACCGCCGGAATCGCCCTCCAGATGGGCGGCCCGGACGTCTCGATCGGCACCATCGTCGCCTTCGTCTCGCTCCAGCAGGGCCTGTTCCGCCCGGCCGTCAGCCTGCTGTCGACCGGCGTCCAGATCCAGACCTCGCTGGCGCTCTTCGCGCGCATCTTCGAGTACCTCGACCTGCCGATCGACATCACCGAACGCGAGAACCCGGTCCACCTGGACAGCATCAAGGGCGAAGTCGCCCTCCAGGAGGTCGAGTTCCGATACGACAGCAACGACAAGCGCCGTCCCATCCTCGACGGCGTCGACATCACCGTCCCGGCCGGCAACAGCCTCGCGATCGTCGGCCCGACCGGCGCCGGGAAGTCGACCCTCGGCTATCTCGTGCCCCGGCTCTACGACGTGACGGGCGGCCGGGTCACCCTCGACGGGGTCGACGTCCGCGACCTGGACTTCGACACGCTCGCGCGTGCCGTCGGCGTCGTCTCCCAGGAGACGTACCTCTTCCACGCCACGGTCGCCGACAACCTCCGCTTCGCGAAGCCGGATGCCACCGACGAGGAGCTGTACGCGGCGGCGCGGGCGGCGCAGATCCACGAGCACATCGCGGGCCTGCCCGACGGGTACGACACGGTCGTCGGCGAGCGCGGCCACCGGTTCTCCGGCGGCGAGAAGCAGCGTCTGGCCATCGCGCGCACGATCCTGCGCGACCCGCCGGTCCTCATCCTCGACGAGGCGACCAGCGCGCTCGACAACCGCACCGAAGCCGCCGTCCAGGACGCCATCGACGCCCTGTCGGCCAACCGCACCACGCTCACCATCGCGCACCGCCTGTCCACCATCCGCAGCGCGGACCAGATCGTGGTCCTCGACTCCGGGCACGTGGCGGAACGGGGCACGCACGAAGAACTGCTGGAACTGGACGGGCGGTACGCGGCCCTCGTACGCCGGGATGCCCAACTGGAACCGACAAGCTGAAGATATGCCGGGTTTGTGACGATATGCGGGTTACCGTGCCCGCATGCAGATGAACACTCCGCCACGGAGCACGATTCGACTGACCCGCCGGGGCCGGGTCGCCCTCATCGCGACCGGGGCCGTCGTGGCCGGTACCGCCGTGGCGGTGCCGCTGCTCAGCCTGGAAGGCGAGGGGGACACACGCCCCACCTCACTGGTCATCCCCGAGGGCTGGCGCTCGGGCCAGATCTACGAAGCCGTCGACAAGGCGCTCGCGCTCCCGGTCGGCACCACGAAGAAGTCGATCCCGAAAGCCGGTCTGAAGCTGCCGAACGACGCGGAGGGCAACCCCGAGGGCTACCTCTTCCCGGCGACCTATCCGCTGAAGGGGAAGCCGACGCCGGAGTCGCTGCTGTCGTTCATGGTCAGCACCGCGAACCAGAAGTTCAACGGAGCGCCGGTCGCCGCCGGCGCGCAGCGCAACGCGATGAACGTCTATCAGGCGGTCACCATCGCGAGCATCGTGCAGGCCGAGGCGGCGTCCGAGGCCGACATGGGGAAGGTGGCCCGGGTCGTCTTCAACCGTCTCGAACGCGGGATGCCCCTGCAGATGGACTCGACCATCAACTACGCGCTCAACCGCGCGACGTTGAGGACGACCTCCAGCGACACCCGCCTCGACAGCCCCTACAACTCCTACCAGCGCATGGGCCTGCCGCCCACCCCGATCGACAACCCGGGCGAGGCCGCGATGCGCGCCGCGATCAACCCGCCCCCGGGCGACTGGCTGTACTTCGTCACGGTCAAGCCCGGCGACACCCGCTTCGCCGCCACCTACGAGGAACACCAGCGCAACGTCGCCGAGTTCAACGCGGCCCAGAAAAGCGGTAGCCCCCAGCCCACGAAGTGACCCGCTCGGGACAGCGTCAGACGGCGACCGGCTCCCCGGCCGACAGCCGTCTGACGTCCCGTGGGCCTGTGCGGAGGCGTTTGCGGACGGTCTCTGCAATGGGCGGGGTGGTGTTCAGCGGTGGCTGCTTTACCGGCGCGGAGTTGCTCGATGTCGCCCATGGCCGCGTGGCCGGCGCTGTAGATGCCGCTTGCAGGCAGCCAGTGGCCGACGAGTCGGAGGCGCGGATCAGTGACGGCATGCGCGCTCTCGCCGCCTCCGCCCCGCCCACGAAGTGTCCCTGCCGGGACGACATCAGACCGCGACCGGCTCCCCGGCCAACAGCCGTCTGATGTCCCGTACGGCCGCACGCCCCGCGCGGTTGGCGCCGATGGTGCTCGCGGAGGGTCCGTAGCCGACCAGATGGATGCGCGGATCGGCGACCACCCGGGTGCCGTCGAGGCGGATGCCGCCGCCCGGACCGCGCAGCTTCAGCGGTGCCAGATGGTCGATCGCGGCCCGGAACCCGGTCGCCCACAGGATGACATCGGCGTCCACATGCCGGCCGTCGTCCCAGTCCACGCCCTCGGGTGTGATCCGGTCGAACATCGGCTGCCGGTCCAGGACGCCGTCCGCGACGGCCTGCCGGATCGCGTCGTTCAGCGGCAGCCCGGTCACGGAGACGACACTTCTCGGCGGCAGCCCCTGCCGCACCCGCTCCTCCACCAGCGCGACGGCGGCCCGTCCCACGTCTTCGTTGAACGGCCCCTCGCGGAAGACCGGCGGGCGCCGGGTCACCCACGTCGTCGCCGCCGCGTACGGCGCCAGCTCCATCAGATGCTGCGTACCGGACGCGCCTCCACCCACCACGACCACCCGCAGCCCGGCGAACTCCTCGGGCCCCGGGTACTGCGCGGTGTGCAACTGCCGTCCCCGGAACGTCTCCTGACCCGGATAGCGCGGCCAGAACGGCCGGTCCCAGGTACCGGTCGCGTTGATCAGCGCCCGCGTCGACCACGTACCGTCGGACGTCTCGACGAGCAGCCGCCCACCCTCGCCCTCCCGTACCGCCTTCACATCCACCGGCCGCCGCACCCGCAGGTCGAAGGCGCGCTCGTAGGCGGCGAAGTACTCGGCGATGACCTCGGCGGACGGCCGGGCCGGATCGGCGTCGGTGAGTTCCATGCCCGGCAGCGCGTGCATCCCGTGCACCTTGCCGTACGTCAGTGACGGCCACCGGAACTGCCAGGCGCCGCCCGGCGCGGGCGCGTGGTCCAGCACCACGAAGTCGCGCTCCGGCTCGAAACCGGTGCGCCGCAGGTGATAGGCGCCGGCCAGTCCTGCCTGCCCGGCGCCTATGACGACCACGTCGACCTCACGGGTGTTGTTCACGTTTCTACGAACAGCACCGGGGTCATGGATCTTCCCGCGCGCTCAGCGCCCGCTGCCCACCAGGAACGGCACACCCGCCCGCGCCGGCCCCTCGACCAGCCCGCGCGCCGTCAGCTCGGGAATCACACCCTCGCCGAACCAGTACGCCTCCTCCAGATGCGGATACCCGGACAGCACGAAGTGCTCGACACCCAGCGCGTGGTACTCCTCGATCAGATCGGCGACCTCGGCATGACTGCCCACGAGCGCGGTGCCCGCGCCACCCCGGACGAGACCGACCCCCGCCCACAGGTTCGGGTGGATCTCCAACTCGTCGCGTGAGCCGCTGTGCAGCGCCAGCATCCGCTGCTGGCCCACCGACTCGCTGCGCCCGAGCGCCGTCTGCGCCGCCGCGATCGTGTCCGCGTCGAGGTCGTCGAGCAGCCGGTTCGCGGTCGCCCACGCCTCGGCCGACGAGTCCCGCGAGATGGTGTGCAGCCGTACCCCGAACCGCACGTCCCGCCCCTCGCGCTCGGCCAGCCCGCGAATCCAGTCGATCTTCTCCTTGACCTGCGCGGGCGGTTCTCCCCAGGTGAGATACACGTCCGCATGCCGGGCGGCGACCGGCCCGGCCGCTGCCGAGGACCCACCGAAGAACACCTGCGGCACCGGATCGGGCGGCAGCGCGGTGAGCCCGCCCTCGACCTGGTAGTGGACACCGTCGAAGTCGTACGGCTCTCCCCGCCACACTCCTCGTACGACCGACAGGAACTCGTCCGTACGGGCATACCGCTGATCGTGGTCGAGATGGTCGCCGAAGCGCCGCTGCTCGGCCGAGTCGCCGCCGGTGACGACATTGAGCAACAGCCGTCCCCGAGTGAGGCGTTGATAGGTCGCCGCCATCTGCGCGGCCAGCGTCGGCGAGATCACCCCGGGCCGGAACGCCACCAGGAACTTCAGCCGCTCGGTGTGCTGGGCCAGTGCCATGGTGGTCAGCCAGGCGTCCTCGCACCAGGTGCCGGTCGGCGTGAGCACCGCCTCGAAGCCCAACTGCTCGGCGGCCTTGGCGATTTGGGTGAGGTACTCGATGTCCGGCGGGCGCACCCCGCGGACCGCCCCCGCGCGGTCCGGCCCGTAGGCGTGCCGGTCGACGAGCGTGCGGCCGTCGCCGCCGGTCGGCAGGAACCAGTGGAGACGGACGGTCATGTCACTTCTCCTTGTAGACGCGCGGCGCGGTCGTCGAGGCCGGCAGGCTGCCGTTGAAGCGGGTGTCGACGAACTCGGCGAAGTCGACCTCGCGCGGAATGAGCTTCAGGCTGGTGAAGGTGTCCGCGATCCGCTGCTCGGAGGCGATCAGCGGCTTGTCGACGGCCACCGAGATGCGGGAGGCGTTCGTGCGCTTCACCGAGGCCAGCGCCACCGCGTACGGCAGCCCGGTGTCCTTCGCCCACACCTTGGCCCACGCCTCGGGGTGGTCGTAGACCCAGTCCTGTGCGCGTCGCAGCCGTTCCAGATAGTCCTTGATGGCCGCGGCCTTCTTGCTGTTCCCCAGCGCGGAGGGCGCCGCCACCTGGAAGTTGAGCCCGTTGACCAGACCCTGACCGGTCGTCAGGATGCGGCCCTGCTTCGCCTGGAGGACCTGCGAGGTGTACGGGTCCCAGACCGTCCACGCGTCCACCTTGCCGCTGGTGAACGCGGCCAGCGCGTCGGCCGGCTGCAGGTACTTGACCTTGACGTCGCTCAGGGTGAGCCCGGCCGCCTTGAGGGAGGCGATCAGCTGGAAGTGCGCGGACGAACCCTGCGCCACTGCAATGGACTTCCCCTTCAGCTGCTCGGGTTCGGTCAGCTTGGAGTCCTTCGGCACGAGGATGGCCTCGCCCTGGGAGTTGCCGTGCGAGGCGGCCACCACCTTGATCTTCGAGCCCGCGCCCGCCGCGAACACCGGCGGGGTGTTGCCGACGGCGCCGATGTCGACGGCCTTGGCGTTGACGGCTTCCAGGAGTGGCGGGCCGGAGGTGAACGTGGACCACTTGATCTTGTAGTCCAGGTTCTTGAGTTCACCGGCGGCCCGCAGCACCGCCTCCGAACCGCCTTTCTGGTCACCGACGTTGAGCGTGAGGGAGCCCTTGCCGTCGGTGCCGGTCGAGGTCTCGGCGGCCGAGTTCCCGTCGCAGGCGGTGAGCAGGAGGGCGAGGGGGAGGAGCAGGGCGGCGGGGACGAGGCTTCGTCGCATGACGGATGATCCGTTTCTCGGTAACTGGGTTGACGCGTGGGGGAGTTCAGGCGGCTTCGGCGGCGGTGTCGACGCCGAGGCGTTGCAGGAGTCCGGCGCGCAGTTCGGCGAACCGGGGGTCGGTGATGTCGCGCGGCCGGTCGAGGTCGATGTGCTGCTCGTGCGCGATGACACCGTCGTCCATCACCAGGACCCGGTCGGCGAGCAGCACGGCCTCCTCGACGTCATGGGTCACCAACAGGACGGCGCAGCCCCGGCGTTGCCACAACTCGCCCACCAGCCGCTGAGCCTTGATGCGGGTGAGGGCGTCGAGCGCGCCGAACGGCTCGTCGAGCAGCAGCAGATCGGGCTCGCGCACCAGGGCACGGGCCAGCGAGGCACGCTGTGCCTCACCGCCGGACAGCGTCTTGGGCCAGGCGTCGGCATGGTCACCGAGTCCGACCTCCGCCAACGCCCGCTCCGCGACGGCCCGTTCGGGCTTGCCGGGCAGTCCGAGCAGGACGTTGCGCCACACCTTCTTCCACGGCATCAGCCGGGGCGCCTGGAACGCGACGGCCTTGCGGCGCGGTACGAGGACGGTGCCCTCGATGTCCCGGTCGAGCCCGGCGAGGATGCGCAGCAACGTGGACTTGCCACAGCCGCTGCGGCCGAGCAGCGCCACGAACTCGCCCTGCCGTATGTCGAGTTGAAGCTTGTCGATGACGGGGCGGCCGTCGAAGGAGCGGGTCAGTCCCTCGACCCGTACCGCTTGCGTGGTCGTCGGCGCCGCGGTCGCCGATCGGGCGGTCACCGGCCCGTGAACGTCGGTCGCCATTGCAGCAGCAGCCTTTCGAGGGTACGGACGAAGAAGTCGGCCAGCAGGCCGAGGAAGGCGTAGACGATCAGGCAGACCACGATCACGTCGGTCTGCAGGAAGTCCCGCGCCTGCACCATGAGGAAGCCGATCCCGGCGTCCGCGTTGATCTGCTCGGCGAAGACGAGCGCCAGCCAGGCGATACCGAGGGAGTAGCGCAGCCCGGTCATAGCGTTGGGCAGCGCACCGGGCAGCACCACGTGCCGTACCAGCCCCCAGCGCGACAGCCCCAGAGACTCCCCGGCCTCGATCAACTGGCTGTCCACGCCCCGGATTCCGGCGTAGACATTGAGATAGAGCGGGAAGGTCACACCGAGCGTGATGATGGCGACCTTGGGGGCCTCGCCGATGCCAAACCAGATGATGAACAGCGGGATCAGCCCGACGAAGGGCACGGTCCGCAGCATCTGCACGGGCGCGTCGACCAGGTCCTCGCCGATCCTGAACAGACCGGAGACGAGGGCGAGTCCGGTGCCGATGACGGTGCCGAGCAGCAGGCCGACGGCGACGCGCTGGAGTGACGTCGTCATGGCCGAGGTCAGTGAACCGTCGGCGACCAGATCCCAGCCGACATGTGCGATCCGTCCGGGCGAGGCGAGCACGTCGGAGGTCAACACGCCTGTGCCGCTGAGGAGTTGCCACAGGGCGAGCAGCACGAGGGGGCCGGTGGTGCGGCGCAGCCAGCGGGGGACACGGGTGCGGCGGGAGGAGGTGGGGACGAGGGGGACGAGATCGAGTGGGGAGTGCTCGTCCGCGTCGGCCTTCGAGGTGGATATAGGGGAAATGTCGGCCCCGGAAGGATCGGGTGGGGCATGGCTGATGCTCATGGGTGCTCCACGGAGTGGGGGAGAGCGGCCGGTGAGAAAGGAGATACGCCTCAACGCCGCCGCGTCACGACGATGTGCACGGGCGCGGCGGAGTGCGGAGAAAGAGGGGGTGAGGCGGAAGAAGGCGTCAGCAGCCGCGGCAACACGCGGCGGAGGCCACCCGCAGCAGGTCGATGTGACCGCGCGTGGTGAGCAGAACTGAACGCAACATGCGGCCGAAAATAGGTCAGATGGCGTGCCACGGTCAACGGTGTCTCGCGGACTGGACCCCTCGTATCACAGGCCGGTCGACCGGCCGGGTGGGCAACCCGACGGATGGGTCAGGATGGGAGCATGTCAGCTGCCTTCACCACCCGAGTCCTGAACGTCGCCACCGGCTCCCGGGAGCGGGTCATGGATCTGACCCGCGACTGCGAGGCCTTCCTGCGGGAGGCGGCGGCCGGCCGTGACGGCCTCCTCAACGTCTTCGTCCCGCATGCCACCGCGGGCGTCGCGATCCTCGAAACGGGAGCCGGCAGCGACGACGACCTCCTCGCCGCGCTGCAGACCCTCCTCCCCGCCGACGACCGCTGGCAGCACCGGCACGGCAGCCCCGGACACGGCCGCGACCACGTCCTCCCGGCCTTCGTACCGCCGCACGCGACGCTGCCGGTGCTGGGCGGGCGGCTGGAGTTGGGGACCTGGCAGTCCGTCTGTCTGGTCGATACGAACAGGGACAATCCCAACCGTCAGGTGCGGTTGAGTTTCCTGGGATGAGCCGGATCGTCTCACCCGGCGTACCGCCTCTGGTTGCGCCGACCCGCGATCTCGGCGCACAGGCCATGGAGAGCGACACCCTCCGCCTGTCCTTCGCGGTGCAGGCGAGCGAGGGCGACCGCGCCGCGCCGATGAGGGACAAGCCATGACCGTCGAAGCCCAGCAGGGGTCCCTCCGGATCGGTGGAACGCTGCGTGACACGCACACCGTCGGCATTGTCCGCGCCGCCGTGGTGCTCGTGGCGGAAGCACGTCTCACGGCCTGAACCGCCCAGCAGCATCGTGCGGTCAGCCGGCGCCGACGAAAGCACCATTGGTGAGCACCGGCACCACCTGGCTGACGTCCAGCTCCGTGGCGACAGCGACGTCATCGGCGAACCCAGCCGCACCGAGCTCGCGCCCGGACGAGCTGGGGGCGACGGCGGCGCCGGGATCCGGGGTCCCGGCGAAGGCCGCCGCGGCCATGGCGGCTTCCGGCGAGGGCGCCTCACCACCGCACTTCAGCAGCGCGGCGACCACCCCTCCGGCGCCGAGCAGGTCCTCAAGCGCCGGTCGAAGGCTGCCATCGGGCCAGTGCTCACCTGCGGCAATCACTCCAACCGGCTGGTCGTTGGTCCCGAGGCCATGCGCGGCGAGCCACCGTGCGACGGCGGTCGCATTCCGCAAGGCAGCGGCGACCACGGTGGAGCCGACGGCGGCCGTTGCCGCGATCGCCGACCCCTTGGGCGACGGCAGCACCGGACGCGGGGTAAACGGAGCGCGTCGCAACGCAGCCGGAGACAGCGACCACGGCGAAGCCTCGGTCACCGCCCGTCGCCCCACAGCCAAAGCGGCGCCCACCTGCTCGGCGAAGCCCACCGCGGACTCGTCCCGCCAGCGATACGGGAACACCTGCGTTCCCGCTTCGATCGCGACAGTCACGGACGTGGTGAACGACAGCACGTCGACGACCACCAGGCAGGCGACATCACCCGCGAGCCGTTCCGCCCCCGCCGGGCCCCACTCGACGCGCACACCATGACCGGCCTGCACAAAGACATCGCCCATAGCCGGCGGTCATGTCGGCAGAGGCTGACGCTGAGCCATAGGCCTTCCCTTCGGAAGAGCTGCGCACTTCCTTATCGGCAGCCCGGTCGTCGTCGCGAGGTGCGCATATACGAGCATGCACGGAGCGCAAGCAAAGATTGCACTACCGTGTCCTCGCCTCCTGAGATCTGCTCTGTTAGCTTCCGCCTGCGTCAATTCGGCTGTTGCGACTGCCCCGGTCTCCGCCATGCCAATCATGCAAGTCATGCAGAGAAGGATTTCTGCATGGGTGCTAGAACGTTCAAGTGTCATAGTCGGGCAAATGTTGACGAAAGTGAGCCTCGCGAGAAAGGGATGGATGCCACATCTGTGCCGGCGGACCACGGAGCGAACAGCTCCCAGGAATTTCCACTGCTGTCTGCCTTGACAACGAAGTCATGTGCAGCAGAAAGGCTCCCTACTCATGCCCATATCCAGCAGGCGACTGCTCGCGACCGCCGTTGGCCTCAGCCTCTCGACAGCCGGATGCAGTCTGGTTCCCCACGACACCACCCATTCCACGGACCCGGTCGTCCTGGGGTTCATCAACGGGGGCACCACTTCGTTCCACACCTGCCTGCAGACGGCGGTCACGGAGACCACATCGAACAACCTCGCAAAAGTGCTGACCGCTGACTCGAACGGGAGCACGGCGGCGGAACTGCGCAATGTGAAGGACATGATCGCGCGCAAGGTCGACGCCATCATTCTGCTCAGTGTGGACGCCAGCGCTCTCGATGCCGACATTGCCGCAGCGCGAAAGGCGAAGACACCCATCTCGCTGATCGCGGTGACGCCTGCGGACGACAGTGAGATCCTCGGTGCCGTCATCAGTAACTTACCGGGGATAGGCAAGCTGGACGCCCAATGGGTCGACGAAGACGCCTCCGGAAAGTCCGCCACGGCCGTTGTCATCTCCGGCGACGGGAGTACGTCGTCCAACCTGATGGTCGGCGGATTCACAAAGAACCTGGCAGACAATGTGCGGGTAGTGGGGAAT
Source organism: Streptomyces sp. W16 (assembly GCF_033194735.1). Classification (NCBI taxonomy): domain Bacteria; kingdom Bacillati; phylum Actinomycetota; class Actinomycetes; order Kitasatosporales; family Streptomycetaceae; genus Streptomyces; species Streptomyces sp. W16. The sequence continues at coordinate 6,040 of NZ_JAWOAI010000034.1, read as the reverse complement.
GAGCGGGGCATGTTCGACCGGGCGACGGCCAAGGCCGCCGCGGCCAGGCTGATCCAGGCTCACCCCGACATCCAGTACGCGTTCGTCGCCAACGAGGACATGGCCTTCGGCGCGCGCGAGGCGTTCGACGCGGCGGGCGCTCGCAGCGTGAAGATCGTGACCGTCAACGGCACCGATCAGGGGCTCGCCGCTCTCAAGAACGGGAAGTTCGCGGCGACGGTCTCCAACTCGGTCCAGGACCTGGGGGCACTGGCGGTGACCCACACGCTCGGCCTCCTGCGCAAGGAAGAGAAGGACAAGATCGCTCACATCGACGCTCGTCTGGTGACCAAAGCCAACGCGGACACTGCGTCCCTGTATTGCGACACGAATGGCTGACCGTTCAATCAAGGCGGTGGTTCCCCGGGCCGGCAGGCCGTCGACGGGGGTGTCCTGATCGCTGCGCCGGGGCGTGTCCTCGCGGAGTCGTACGGACGGGGGTATCAGCCAGTGGTGGTGCGAGCGGGGCACCAGGCGGGAGCCGCCTGCCTGGTGCCCCGCCCCGCAGGGGGAGGGAGAGGGCCGTCGGAGCGGACTGCTGTCAGTGCTTGTCTCCCGCGAAGGGCCTGCGGGTGACGGTGGCGCGGATGGTGGTCTGTGAGTGGCGTTCGACGGTGGGGTTGGCGGAGCCGCCGTCGGGCTCGCCCCAGACCAGTTCGACCTGCTGTCCGTACCGCACGTCGTCGTCGATCATGACGACGGAGATCCAGCCGCGGACGTTGGACGTGTAACTGCACAGAGTCGAGAGGCCGACGAGCCGGCCGTTGCTCTCGACGCGGTCGAACTGGGAGGCCGCGTAGAAGGCGGCGGGCATCTCGATGTACTTGAAGCGCCGATCGCCCTGCTCGTACTGGGAGGCGAAGACACGGGCGACGTCGTCGCGGTGCCAGGCAAGCCACGCCTTGCGGCGGTGCTTCTCGCTCTTCCGGCGCTCCAGGGCCTCGCGGCCGATGAAGTCGTGGTCGAACTTGAGAATGTGGCCGTAGCCCAGGTCCCAGGGGGTGACGTAGTAGTCCTCGACACGGTCGGAGGCGAAGCTGCCGCCGAGCGAGAGGTTGGCCTCGAAGGTCCTGACACCGAGCCATTCGCGGTACGTCTTCATACTCTCGCCCGAGTACACGGCGGGGACGGTGTTGGCGATCCAGCCGGACTCGGTGGCCACGGAGGCGTAGGCGCGGGCACCGATCTGACGGACTCCGAAGGGCTCGCCGGCTTCCAGGATGGCGTCGCGGACGTCGTCGATGTGCTCGTAGGGGCCGAAGAACTCAAGGCCGGGGAAGCCGGACATACGGTGGTTGAGCGCGGTGACCTCGTGCTTGCCGATGTTGAACTGACCCATGCTGAAGAACGGGATGTCCGGCATGGGACCGCCGTTGACCTTCTCGAAGATCGCCGAGGCGTGCGGACCCTGCAGTTGGAGGCGGAAGAACTCGCGGCCGTTCGGGTTCTGCGCGGTGCGCTCGTCGCGGCGCAGGGTGACGTCGTAGCCGCCGGTCTCCGCGTGGAACTGGACCCAGTTGAGAGCCGGCGGGCGGCCGACGAGCCGGACGTGGTTGTCGGCGAGGCAGAAGAGGATGCAGTCGCCGATCATGTAGCCGTCGTGGTTGACCGCGATGAACTGCTTGGCCTTCATCGGGCCGAAGCCCTGGAATGTGTTGGCGCCGACATCGGCCAACAGCCGGTAGCAGTCGGGTCCTTCGACGGTGAGGTCGGTCATGTGGTGGGACAGGTCCATCAGCGCCGCCGAGTTGCGCCAACTCTCCTGCTCGTCACGCCAGTTGGTGAACTCGGCCTTGATCGGGAACGGGTAGGCGCCGGATCGGCCGCTGCGCAGCAGGCCCAAGGGGCCTCCGGCCGCCTGGAGTTGGTCTTCGAGGTGTGCCATCGGTTTCTCCATGTCGTCGCGATGCGTGGGTGAGGCGGTGGCAAAGGCGTGGCCGACCGTTCTGGTGGCGGCAGGGGCGAAGCCGTTTGCGGCGCCTGGCGTCGTGAGTGACCCGGCTCGGGGGTGTCGCGGCTGATGGGTGCAGCCCGGGCGGGCACGCCGGAGGGGTGGAAGGTCCCAGCCTCCGCCGGCGAGGTGAACTGTACGGTACGGTACACCTTTGTTGTGCTCAAGGGCCGGGCGCGGAATTTCTGGAGCGGATGACCGACGGCGGCGGGCCACAGGTCACGTGCCGGATCGTACGAGCGTCGGATCTGCGCTTTTCCAGGTCGACTCCGTCGACCCGGCCCGTGGAATCCACGTCGCCGTCTTCATGATCACCGCGGGTGAAGCACGTACCTCCTGGGAGACAACGCGCGGCGCACGGTCATGATGCAGAGCTCAGCCCTGCGACGGAGACCGCAGTCAACGCGACGGTACGGCGAAGCCGCAACCGTGGAGTGGTCCGCCCCGTCAGATCGACTCGCGAACGACGACCCGCGCAGGCGGGGGCTCCAGACCACTGGTGTCGAGCCCCAGGGCGAGCCGGGCGCTGAGCCGGCCGTGAGCCTCGCCGTCGACATTGATCGTGGTCAGCGAGGGGACGACGTGTTCGCCGTAGCCGTTGTCGTCGAAGCCGATCACGGCCGTGTCGTCCGGCACGCGTCGGCCCAGGTCGCGCAGGGCGGTGAGGACGCGCAGGGCCACGTCGTCGTTGAAGCCGGCGATCGCGGTCACCTCGGGGGCTTGAGAGAGGAGTGCCGTGACCGCGTCGGCGCACGTGGGCCGGTCATGGGGGGCGATGAAGGACACCGGAGTGGGGATGCCGAGGTTCTGCGCGGCATGCCCGGTGAAGCGAAGGCGGGCCGCGGCGAGCGGTGACTCGGTGTCCGGCAGCGCCAGGGCGATGCGGGTGTGACCGTGGTCGACGAGGTGACGGAGTTGGAGAGCGGTGTGGGCGGCGAGACCGTTGCGCCAGCCGCCTCCCAGGTCGTCGAGGGCGTGACCGGTGAGGTACGTCTCGCCGAAGCGGATCACCGCGCGGGGGACGATGACGTCGAGGATCTGCTGAGTGGACTGCGCGGTGTGGTGGCCGTGCCGGACCAGGAGGACATGGTCGTGGGCGGCCAGTTCCGTGTCGAGGCCGTGGATGTAGCTGCGGGAGTACGCGCCTTCCATGCCCGCGTCGATGTTCAGGACGACGACCCGCGAGGTGCCTTCACGCAGTGCTCGCGCCACACCGTGCGGAACGTAGCCAAGAGTTCGGGCCGCCTCCTTCACCCGGTCGCGGGTGGCGGCCGAGATCGTCTGGTGAGGGTCGTTGTTGAGAACGAAACTGACGGTGGCGCGAGAAACACCGCTCGCCGCGGCCACGTCGTTCAACGTGACTCTTCTGGAAGTCCCCATCACCCTGCTCTGACGTTGTCGTGCGCACCTGAGTCCCAGCGACACGGCGTTCACCCATTGTAAGGAGGTCGACGGAAGCCGAAGCGCGGGCGGCTACGGGACGCCGAGTGCGCCGGTTCTGTCGGATCGAATTGCCTTGCTTCGTACGGCACTGAACCGTACGGTACGGCGCGGCGGGGGACAGGAGCCTGAAGCGGGCCCGTATCGGGAGTTCCGCGTCCCTCTCTACCCTCGCGGCGTCGCTCCGAGCCGTCTTGAAAAGACGGGCGAGGGGTGGTACGCCGCGGCGCCATCGGAAAGCCGGCTGTGGCTCCCCCCGTCGGTCATCCTCGACGATCACCGTCGGCCGAAGGCCAGTTGACGACCGGCTTGGCTTCCCGGGCGGGCTCCAACCGGTCGGCTGCCCATCGGCTCACCCGTCATCTCTCAAGGCAGGACGGCAACCCCATGACCTCGAATCCGACGCATGACGCGCATCACGGCCCTGCCCCTTCGTACGTCGTGATCGGTGACACGCACCTGGCCGGCCGGGTGTGCAGTGCCCTGCACACCTCGTGCGACGCGGTGCGGCACCTCCCGCGTCCACGTGACCCCGAATTGCGCGCGGCGCTGGCCCCGCGGCCGACGGGCGTGGCTGTACTGCTCCACGACGACGTCGCGGCCCTGCGCTACGCCCTGGCCGTCGCGCACGTCGCGCCCGACGTACCTCTGATCGTCACGATCTTCGATCGCACGATCGCCGACGAGCTCGCGCGCCTCCTGCCGCAGTGCGATGTCACCTCGCCGGCCGACCTCGCGGCGCCGTCACTGGCCGGCCCGTGCCTGGATCCCTCCTTCGTCGCCGCTCGCCGGCACGGAGGGTGTGCCCAGGTCGTCCGAGAGCGTGACGGCGTCCTGGAAGCAGAGGAACCAGACCTGCCGGGGCAGTGGCGTCGCCGGTACCGCAGAAGGTGGGTCGGTCTCCAGCTGCGCTCCCACGATCCGGGCACCCGGCTGCTCGTCCTGGGCATGCTCGCGATGCTCGTCGTACTCGCCGTCGACTGGGTGTGGCTCACGGTGTCCGGTCATCGCCCGTCCGAGGCGCTGTTCGAGGCCGCCCGGGTGGTGGCCGGCGTCGGTCCGGCTGCCGCGCCACCTGATGCCCACGGCTACCAACTCTTCGCCGTCCTCGCGATGTTGAGCACCGTCGTCTTCACCGCGTGCTTCACCGCGGGAGTGGTAGAGCGGATGCTCGGTCCGCGCCTGATCGGGCTGATCGGTCCGCGCACCCTGCCCCGCGCGGGGCACGTCATCGTGGTGGGGATGGGCCAGGTCGGCATGCGCCTCTGCGTCGAGCTGCGCGCACTGGGCATCCCCGTCGTGGGCGTCGAACGCGACCCGCAGGCCGCCACCGCGCGGCTGGCGCGCACCCTCGGCGTTCCCGTCATGGACGGTCACGGCGGCGACCGCCATGTACTGGAACGGCTGCGTATCGGTCACGCCCGGGCGCTGGCCGCCGTCGGCTCCGACGACCTGGACAACGTGGCCGTGGCCCTCGCCGCCCACGGCGTCGCGCCGCACATCCGCGTGGTGATGCGTGCGGGGGAGGACGACGCCATCGCCGAGACGCGCTCGCTGCTGCCGATGGGTGTCGTCCGTGACATCACCGGTCTGGCCGCCGGTTATGTGGTCGCCCGGCTGCGCGCCGAGCCGGTCGGCGACGTGGTCGCCCATCGCGACGAGATCCGGTTGCGGGACACCTCCGGCGTCTGGCGCCGCAGCGCTCTGGTCGGTCACGACCGCTGCACCCACGTCGAGGGGAGGCGTCAGACGTCAGGCGACGAAATTCGACCGCCAAGGGCTAGAACGATTTAGCCATCCGTTGTAACGTGTTCGCTATATCGATTTAGCTTTTCCAGCTCGCAGGGCGTACCGCCCGCAGGCGGAGGAGGTCGTTCGACCGATGATCGACACGCGATGCGCAGTTGCGCAGCCACCCCCGGACGGCCCCGCCGGGCTTCCACGACCCGGCCGGTGCCTGGTGATGGGCATCTTGAACGTGACTCCGGACTCGTTCTCCGACGGTGGCCGGTACGCCGAGACCGGACGGGCCGTGGAACGGGGTCTGAGGCTTGCCGAGGACGGCGCGGACCTGGTGGACGTGGGCGGTGAGTCCACCCGGCCGGGAGCCGAACCCGTCCCGGTGGAGGCGGAGTTGGCCCGTGTGGTGCCGGTGGTGCGGGAGCTGGTGCGTGCGGAGGTGGCCGTCAGTGTGGACACCATGCACGCGGCGGTCGCCCGCGCCGCGATCGAGGCCGGCGCCTGCATGGTCAACGACGTCAGCGGAGGGCTGGCGGATCCCGCCATGGCCGCCGCCGTCGCGGCGGCCGGGGTGCCGTATGTGGCGATGCACTGGCGTGCGCCCAGTCGTGAGATGGACCGTCACGCGGTCTACGGCGACGTCGTCGGCGACGTCACCTCCGAACTGCTGCGCCGCGTGGAGGCACTCACCGCGGCCGGAATCGATCCGGGGCGCATCATCATTGATCCCGGATTCGGGTTCGCCAAGCGTGCGACCCACGACTGGGAACTCCTCGCTCATCTGCCAACCCTGCGGGCCACCGGGTTCCCGGTGCTGGTGGGGGCGTCCAGGAAGCGTTTCATCGGTGCCGCGTTGAGCGACCGGGCGGG
>NZ_JAWOAI010000033.1:0-34661 GCF_033194735.1 Streptomyces sp. W16 | reverse complement strand
TGCTCGGCGCGGTCGCGGCGGTCTGCGCGCTGATCGGCCACCGGGTGGCGAGCTACGACTACCCGTCCCGCTTCGTCCACTTCACGGCCGGTGTGGCCCTCCCGCTCGCCGCGGCGGCCCCCGCGGTCTACGTTCTGGGCCGGGCGCTGGCGTAATCACGCCACCTGTCACAGGTGATCGACAATTTCCTGCTGCACGCAACTCGCGGGACTACGCTCGCGATTTGCGGCCACACGGTCGTTGCACTGCTTTCGTCGACGACCGCCAGGTGGGGGAACACCGTAAATGCGTGGGCTACGAATACTTCTGACCGTCGTGGTGATTCTGGGCGTCCTGTTCGTGGTCGTGGACCGGGTCGCGGTCTACTTCGCGCAGGACGAGGCGGCGGGCAAGGTGAAGACGAGCGAGAACCTCGCCTCCACCCCCGACGTCTCCATCAAGGGCTTCCCCTTCCTGACCCAGGTCGCCTCCGGTGAGCTGGACGACGTCGAGCTCGGCATCAAGACCTACGAGGCGACCACCGCCAACACGAGCGGCAGCGGCACCTCCACGATCCGGATCGACGACCTCAAGGCCGACATGAAGGACGTCAAGTTCTCCAACGGCTACAGCTCCGCCATCGCGGCCAGCGCGACCGGCTCCGCGAGCATCGCCTACGACCAGCTGCTCAAGGCCGCCAAGTCCGAACCGACGGACATCTTCACCGGGGTCAAGGCCCAGGTCGTCAACCTCTCCGACGGCGGCGACGGCAAGATCAAGGTCGACGTCAAGATCTCGGCCGGCGGCCAGGAGACGACGTACCCGGTGCTCAGCACGGTCACCGTCGACGGCGACACCGTGAAGGTGCACGCCGACAACCTGCCCAAGCTGGTCATCGACCTCGCCGACTCCCGGATCCGCTCGATCACCGACTTCCAGCAGACGATCGACCAGCTGCCGGGCGGCGTGAAGCTGGCCAGTGTGCAGGCGGCGAAGAACGGTGTGGAGATCAAGGTGAAGGGTTCGAACGTCAGGCTGGCCGGGTAGGACGAGGTCCGGCGGACGGCGGTTGTCCGAGGGGCGAGACGGCAGTGTCCGTACGGCAGGTGTGAGGACGGCGAAGGGCGCGCGGATTCCCGGTGAAGGGGCCGCCGCCACCCCCCTCATCTCACATCCCGGACGATCGCGTCTCAAAATACGACACACCGGTGACATGTCGCGCCGTCCGTCCCTACGATCGACCCTATGAGGCAACAGGCGGATCTCACGAAGCGGCGGGCAGTGGACCTGTGCCGCGTCGCCGCCATGCTCTGTCGCACTTTCTGAGCGGAAGCGCAGGCTTCCGTCTTCCCCCGTGCCCTTGATCTCAGGGCACCCGCGCGAGCGCGCACCCCTCTCTCACGCACCGCACCGCCGTAACTGCCCCGGAGGAGAAAAGCATGAGCCGCAGTGACGTCCTGGTCGACGCCGACTGGGTCGAGGCCAACCTCGACAGCGCGGACATCGCCATCGTCGAGGTCGACGAGGACACGTCCGCGTACGAGAAGAACCACATCAAGAACGCCATCCGGATCGACTGGACCAAGGACCTCCAGGACCCGGTACGCCGTGACTTCATCGACCAGGAGGGCTTCGAGAAGCTCCTCTCGGCCAAGGGCATCGGCAACGACACGCTGGTGATCCTCTACGGCGGCAACAACAACTGGTTCGCCTCGTACGCCTACTGGTACTTCAAGCTCTACGGCCACGACAGCGTCAAGCTGCTCGACGGCGGCCGCAAGAAGTGGGAGCTGGACGCCCGCGAGCTGGTCGAGGAGGTCCCCGCCCGGGCCACCACCGACTACAAGGCCAAGCCGCAGAACAAGTCGATCCGCGCGTTCCGCGACGACGTCGTGGCGGCCATCGGTGCGCAGAACCTGGTCGACGTCCGTTCCCCCGACGAGTTCAGCGGCAAGCTCCTGGCCCCCGCCCACCTCCCGCAGGAGCAGTCGCAGCGCCCCGGCCACGTGCCCTCGGCCCGCAACATCCCGTGGTCGAAGAACGCCAACGACGACGGCACCTTCAAGTCGGACGACGAGCTCAAGGAGCTCTACGCCGAGGAGCAGGTCGACCTCGCCAAGGACACCATCGCGTACTGCCGTATCGGCGAGCGCTCGGCCCTGACCTGGTTCGTGCTGCACGAGCTGCTCGGTGTCGAGAACGTCAAGAACTACGACGGCTCCTGGACCGAGTACGGCTCCCTGGTCGGCGTCCCGATCGAGCTCGGCGCCAACAAGTAAGCCCCGACCAAGCCCAAGCCCCAAGCCCTAACCCGTAAGGACAGACCATGTGTGGAGCGAAGGCCGGCGGCCCCGACGCCTCGACGATCAAGCCCGGTGAGACCACCATCCAGGGCCAGGTGACGCGCAACGGCGAGCCGGTGACGGGCTACGTCCGTCTCCTGGACTCGACCGGCGAGTTCACCGCGGAGGTCCCGACCTCCGCCACGGGCCAGTTCCGCTTCTACGCGGCCGAAGGCACCTGGACCGTCCGCGCCCTCGTCCCGGGCGCCACCGCCGACCGCACGGTCGTCGCCCAGACGGGCGGGCTGGCGGAGGTGGCGATCGCGGTCTGATCGCCGTTTCACTGTCGAAGGGCCGCACCTTTTCCTGGGTGCGGCCCTTTGGCGTGCCCAGGCCTACCCTTGAAGCATGCTGGCACGTCGCCGTCGCACCTACTTCGTCATGATGGGCATCTGCATCGGACTCTTCGTCCTGGCCTGGGGAGTCGTGCGGATCTGGTCCGTGCCCGCGGCCGTCGGCATGTGCGTGGTCGCGATGGTGATCCCTCCCGTCGCCGCCATGGTCGCCAACCGCCGGGGCCCCGACGACCGTTGGTGGGACGACCCGTCCGGTGACCCGAAGTCCGACGAGTGGTGGGACGAGCTGGACGGCAAGAAGCGGCGCCAGTAAGGGAAGCGGCGAGCGGGTAGAGGGCGGGCATGTCGCCTACGAGACTGTCCACCGTGGTGCTGGACGCGCATGACGCGCACGAGCTGGCCGGCTTCTATCTCCGCCTCCTCGGCTACGTCGTCCGGGCCGAGGAACGCGACTGGGTCCTGATCGGCCCGCCCGACGGCGGCACCGGCCTCTCCTTCCAGACCGAGCCGGAGTACGTCCCGCCCATGTGGCCCACCCGCAGGCCCGGCGAGCAGCAGATGATGCTGCACCTGGACATCGAGGTCGACGACCTGGAGGGCGAGGTCGAGCGGGCCGTGCGGGAGGGGGCCACGCTCCACGCGCACCAGCCGCAGGACGATGTACGGGTCCTGCTGGACCCTGCGGGGCACCCGTTCTGCCTGTGGCGACCTACACAACCGGTGGGTTGAGGCGGGCGAAGCCTTCCTGGCGCTGGTAGGGGAAGTACGGGTAGGGCGCTGTCCTGCCGCTCGCCGCATCGAGTTTCGCCATCTGGTCGGGCGTGAGCGTCCAGCCGACGGCACCGAGGTTCTGGCGCAGCTGCTCCTCGTCGCGGGCGCCGATGATGACGGAGGAGACGGTCGGCCGCTGCAGCAGCCAGTTGATGGCGATCTGCGGAATGCTCTTGCCGGTCTCCTGCGCGATCTCGTCGAGTGTGTCGACCACGCGGTAGAGGTGTTCGTTCTCGACCGGCGGGCCGTAGTCCGCCGTGTGGTGCAGTCGGCTGCCGGTCGGCAGCGGTCGGCCGCGGCGGACTTTGCCGGTGAGCCGTCCCCAGCCGAGCGGGCTCCAGACGAGGGCTCCGAGGCCCTGATCGAGCCCGAGGGGCATCAGCTCCCATTCGTAGTCGCGGCCGACGAGGGAGTAGTAGACCTGATGTGCGGCATAGCGCGGGTGGCCGTACCTCTCCGCGATCGAGAGGGACTTCATCGCCTGCCAGCCGGAGAAGTTGGAGATGCCGAGGTAGCGGACCTTCCCTGCTCGTACGAGGTCGTCGAGTGCGGACAGGACCTCCTCGATCGGCGTGCCGGCGTCGAAGGCATGCAGCTGGAACAGGTCGATGTGATCGGTGCCGAGTCGGCGCAGGGCGTCCTCGCACGCGGTGATCAGACGCGAACGGGAGGAGCCCGCATCGCCCGGGCCGTCGCCCATCGGCAGGCCGGCCTTGGTGGACACGATCACCTGGTCCCTGCGGCCTTTGATCGCCGCGCCCAGCACCTCCTCGGAGGCGCCGCCGGAATAGACGTCGGCGGTGTCGAACATCGTGACTCCCGCGTCGAGGCAGATGTCCACGAGACGGCGTGCTTCTTGTGCGTCGGTGCTGCCCCAGGCGCCGAACAGCGGCCCCCGGCCGCCGAAGGTGCCGGCGCCGAAGCTCAGTGCGGGGACCTTGAGGCCGGATGCACCCAGCCGCCTGTATTCCATGGCTGTTCCTCTCTCGCCGCCCGACTTGGCTAATGGTCCTTGAGTTCCATTAGTGTGGGTCTCAACGTAGCAGGCGTGAGTGATTAACAAAACTGGAGTCCCGTTATGGGGTTTGAGGGTGCGGATCCAGGGACCGTCCGTCCCGGAGGGCGCACGGCACGAGTGCGTGCGGCGGTGCTGCGGGCGGCCGGGGACGCCTTGGCGGAGCACGGCTTTGCCCACCTGGACCTCGCCGACGTCGCGCGCCGTGCCGAGGTGGGCAAGACCACCGTCTACCGCCGCTGGGGAACGGTGACCGGCTTGGTGGCCGATCTGCTGCTGGACATGGCCGAGCAGTCACTGCCGCGTACCGAGACCGGCTCGCTGCTCGGTGACCTCAGGGCCAACGCCCGGCTCGTCCAGCGCACCTTGGCCGACCCGCGGCAAGGAGCGCTGTTCAAGGCGGTGATCGCCGCCGCCACCTGCGAGGCGAAGACGGCCGAGGCCCTGCACCGCTTCTACGCCATCCGCGTCGAGGAGTGGGCACCCTGCGTCCAGCAGGCCATCGACCGGGGCGAGTTGCCTGAGGGCACCGATGTCCACGAGGTCGTCCGCGCTGTCTCCGCCCCCCTCTACTACCGTCTGCTGACCACCGGCGACCGCCTCGACGAAGCCGCCGCGGACCGGGCCGCCGAGGCCGCAGTGGCTGCGGCGCGTGCGGGAGCGTACCTGCGGGGCGACGACGGTCGTGCGTGACCGGCCTGGAGTACGAGGCTGCTCGCGGATCAAGTCGTCGCGAGGATCGCCATCAGCAGGCCGCCGATGCAGAGGGCTGTGAGCGCCCCGGTCCAGAAGGCGTCGTCGCGGAGGGCGCGGGGTGCGCGGAACCGGCGGCGGCGGGGTGGTTGCGGTACGGGTGCGGGTGCGGCTGGTGGTGGTTCCGGCGGTTGTACGGCCGGCATGAGCGGGGGCGGTAGCGTCTGGACCGGGAGTACCTGGATCAGCTGATGGGGCTGCGGGCGATTCATACGGGGTGGGCCTCGCTCCGGTGTTTGCGCAGCAGGACGTTCGCGTCGGTCTCGGCGCTGTAGTCGTGCTCCGTGCGTGCGACGGTCCGGATCCCGGCGAGTTCCGTGCAGGTGTCGCAGTCGGCGACCGGCCGGGGCGGGGGTGTGGCGAGGAACGGGGCGTCCGTTCGTGCGCGGGCGTTCGCCGCGCGGACCCCGGCGCTGAGACGCTCCTGATCCGTGGCCGGTCGCAGCAAGGCGGGGTCGGCTTGCCATTCGCGTCCACCGCCGACGGGGCGCAGCAGGGCGTAGGGGCCCGACTTGTCCTGGTACTCGCCGACCTTGTCCGTGGCCGGGTCGTACAGCAGCGCTCCGGTTTCCATCGGCCCCTCCTCCTTTTTGTACAACTTCCATACAGAATGCGACAGTTGAAATACTCTGTGCATTCCTGGGTGTTACGAGGATGACCCAGGTCGGAGGCGAAAGCAGCGCCAACGGGCTCAACTTCCGCACGGGGCGCGCCAAATTCCACAAATTCCACAGGAGGTCGTAATGCCGCAACGGCTGGTGGTCACGGAACGCAGCCATGAGCCCAGGAAGCGGTTCGCCGAGGAGTTGCGGCGACTGAGGGGCGAACGGGGCCTGAGTCTCCGGGACTTGTCGAGGGAGGTCGGGTGGGACGCCTCGCTGTTCGGGAAGATGGAGAGCGGGAACACGCTGGGTGGGCCCGAGGTCGTACAGGCGCTGGATCAGTACTACGGAACGGCGCCACTGCTACTCACCTTGTGGGAGCTGGCGTTGGGGGACCCGACCCAGTTCAAGGAGCAGTACCGCCGGTACATGATGCTTGAGGGTGAGGCGACGAGCTTGTGGCAGTACTCCGTGAGCATCGTGCCTGGTCTGCTTCAGACGGACGCGTACGCACGCGAGGTGCTCTCGCTGGGTGGCTACCGAGGCAAGGAGCTGGACCGGCAGGTCGAAGCGCGCACCGGTCGGCGGAAGTTGCTGGAAAGGCTGGAGGACTCGCCGCCGTTCCGCGCACTCCTCTCCGAAGCGGTGCTGCGCACGCCTCTGCAGGACAAGCAGGCGTGGCGGCGCCAGCTTGAGTATCTGGCAGAAGCGGCGGAGCGACCGGACGTCAACATCCAGGTCCTGCCGTACAGCGCCGGCCTGTCAGGGCTGGTGAGTACCGACGTGATGTTCCTGCGACTGCTGGACGGCACTACTGTGGCTTACACGGAGAATGCGCACCGTGGCGAACTCATCGAGGAAAATGCCCCAGTTGAGCAGCTGCAACGTGCGTACGATGCGATGCGCGATGTGGCGTTGTCCCTGCCTATGTCGCGATCGTTCGTCCTGCGGATGTTGGAGGAAGTACCGTGCGAGCCATCGACCTGACCAACGTGACGTGGCGCAAGAGCAGCTACAGCAACCCGGACGGCGGCAACTGCATCGAGTTCGCCCCCAACCTCATCACCCTCGTCCCCGTCCGCGACAGCAAGAACCCCACCCACGGCACCCTGATCTTCGGCGTCGACGCCTGGTCGGAGTTCGTCGGCTCGGTCAAGACTCAGTAGACCAACGCCTGCGTACCGTCGGCCATCGCCTCCTGCACGAACACCTGCGCCCCGGCGATCCGTACGCCCTCGATGACATCCTTCTCCGTGATGTCCCGCCGGGCCGCGCACTGTGTGCACAGGGTGACCCGGCCCGCGGCCAGGATCGAGTCGATCAGGTCCACCAGCGGAGCGGCATGCGGGAGTTCGAACTCGGCCGCGCGGCCCGGCAGCGCGAACCACGCGGACTCGCCGGTCAGCCACAGCGAGACGTCCACTCCGCTGGCAACGGCGACCGCAGCCACCGTAAATGCCTGTGAGCAGCGTTCGGGGGCGTCGGCCCCCGCGGTCACCTTGATCACGAGCTTCTTCGCCATGACCGAATCGTAATCAACTTCCTTGCAACTCCCTGCAACGGCCATGAGTCTCCTGTGCGCGCATATGGAATGCGCATGCCAGGTTCCGTGGGGGACGTTGTGGAAGTACCTGAAGAAACAACCGAAAATGCAACAACTGACGAGGTGCCCCGGCCACCACGGCCGCCGCGCCGCCGTGGCCGCACCACACTCCTGATCGCCGTCGCCGCAGTGCTCGGTGTCGTCGCCGGTACCTGCACGGGTTTCCTGGTCCAGGCGGACCGCGCACCCGACAAGCTGCCCTCGCTGTCGCAGCCGACGCTGGCGCCGGCGAAGGGCCCGGCGCCGGAGCGGCTGTCGGCCGCGGCGGACCGCAGGGTCAAGACGGACGGCGACCTGCGCAAACTGCTGCTGAAGAAGCCGAGCGGGGCCACGGCGGCGCTCTTCCCTCTGGGCAGCGACGGCTGGCAGGACCTGGCCGACTTCTCCGAGACGTACACGAAGCCGGACGTCACCTTTGGCTACCAGCTCCGTCAGGAGTTCCGGCGCGCGGCCGTCGCCGACTGGGACGAGGGCTCGCGCGAGGTGGAGATCTCCCTGGTGCAGTACCGCCAGGAGGACACCCTCGGAGCCTACGACGCCACCACCGGCGCGTTCTACTACGCCGACAAGGAGTCCCACACCGACAGCTGGACCATCCCCGGCACGGCGGACGGGAAGGCGTACGTCCACAACGCCGACGACGACGGCTACAGCGCCGAGGCGCATGCCTACCGCGGCGATATCGCCCTGCACATCTGGGTCTTCGACTCGAAGCCGATCACGAAGGCGAAGATCATGGATCTGGCCAAGCGGCAGATGGAGCGGCTGTGACCGAGAACCAGTCCGGCGAGGTCGGACCGGTGGAGCCGGTGGAACCGGTGGAACCGACCGCACTCACGTCAACTCCCAGCCCTGAGAGCGAAGTTGAAGCCGCAGTTGAAGCCGCAGTCGAAGCCGATGCCCCGAAGAGGCGTGTCCGGCGGGGCCGTATCGCCGCAGTCGTCGGCTGCGCCCTGCTGGCCGTGGCTGTCGTCGGCGGGGTGGGCTACACCGTCGTGACCGTCAACGGCGCCGACCGGGACGCGGGCGCCCCCGTATGGAGGTTCCCCGAGTCCGTGGCGGAGCAGAGGGCGGCGTCGGCGAAGGGGCTGGCCGCGATGCTGCGGCCGTACGACTACGACTACGTCCGCGGCCCCGACATCGCGGAGTTCGGCGCGGACGCCCAGCTCACCGGTCGCGAGGCCACGGCCCTGCGCAAGCAGGAGATCAGCGGCCTGCCCCGCTCCCAACGGCTCCTGCTGGAGAAGCAGATCGACCGGGAGCAGCTCAAGGGCATCGCGATGCGCAGCTATGTCCGAAACCCTGCCGACGTCGCCGACGTCTACTCCGTCGAGGTCCAGTTGGCCCAGATGGACGAGAAGGCCGCGCGGAACCTCGTCACGTACGAGAACGAACTCCTGAACACGGTGGACGCGTTCCGCAAGGGGCCCACCGTCCCCGGCCACAAGGAAGCACGCTGCTTCCTGCCGAAGCAGGTGTCCGGCGAGAAACTCGACGAAATGCTCTGCTTCGCCGACGTCGGCGACGTCCTCATCACCCTCGACGCCTCCGGCACCAAGTCCATGGACACGAAGGGCATCGCGACCTTCCTCCGCGAACAACTCGAACGCATCAAGACGACGGGGGAAGCGGTATGACCGACCAACAGCAGCCCGCAACCTCGCCGGAGGCCTCGACGGAGCCCATCCCGGAGACCTCGCCTGCACCTTCGACGGAGGTCTCGGCGGAGCCCTTGGCGGGGACGCGGGTCGCGCCTTCGGCGGAGGTCTCGACCGAACCCCTGGCGGGGACGCGGGTCGCGCCTTCGGCAGAGATCCCGGCCGCGCTCCCGACGGAGACCTCGGCTGTGCCCTTGGCAGAGACGCCGGCCTTGCCTTCGGCCGCGCCCGCTGCGGAAACTTCGGTTGCGTCTTCAGCGGATGCCCCGGCCCCGCTTCCGGCCGCGCCTGCGGCGGAAACCCTGGCTGTGCCTTCGGCGGAGATTCCGGCCGACACCTCGACTGAACCCCTGGCGGGGACGCCGGTCGCGCCTTCGGCGGAGGCCCCGGTCGAGACCTCGGCCCCGCTTCCGGCCGCGCCCTTGGCGGAGCCCCTCGCGGAGACTCTGGCCGTGGTGTCGGACGGGACTCCGGCCTCGCTTCCAGCCGAGCCCTCTGCCGAGCCCTCTGCCGAGCCCTTGGCTGTGGCCTGGGCGGAGACCTCAGCCGCGGCCCCGGCTGACACTTCAGCTGTGCCCCCGGCCGAGATCTCAGCCGCGCTCCCGGACGCGGTTCCGCCCGTGCCCTCGGCCGACACGTCAGCCGCACCCGTGGCCGACACCCCAGCTGACCGTCCGAACGCGTCCCTGCCTCAGACACCCGCCGCGCCTCCGGCGGAGGCCCTGGTCGAGACCCCGGCCCCGCTCCCGATCGCGCCCTCGGCCGACACCTCGGCCCTGCCCTCGGCGGAGACCTTGGTCACGCCATCGGCGGGGGTCTCGCCGGAGCCCCTCGCGGGGACCTTCGCCGTGCCCTCGGCCGACACCACCGCCCCGCCCTCGCCCCCGTTCCAGGACCCCACCGCACCCCCCCCCCAGACTCCTCCCGTGATCCCTCCCCGGCCGGAGGCACCACCCCCGCTGGTGTTCGGGGTTCAGGAGCTGTCCTCGCCCCCGGTTCGCAAGGACCGTCGGGTTCTGCGGGCTGCCCTGCGCTGGACCGCCGCCGTCGTCGTGTTCGCGGTGGCCGGGGCCGGGACGGCGTACGGGGTGACGCAGATGAAGCGGTCCGACGTGCCCGGGCTCGCCACTGCCTCCGACGGGCGGTGGGACTACCCGGAGATCACCCGGCCGCCGCTGCCCGCCGGCCGCCCGGGGCCGTTCGCCACCGACAACGAGGCGAACGCCCACTACGCGGATCAGCGCGCGCTGCTGCTGCCGGCGCCGAAGGGCGCGAAGGCCGACGCGTCGCTGCGCGGCACGGACGGCTGGCTGCCGGCGAAGACCTTCCTCGCGCAGTACGCCGACCCGGACGACCGCAAGGAGCTCGGCCAGAAGCTGACCGACGACGGCCTGCGGCACATCGCGGCGCGCGGCTGGACCACCCCGGACGGCACGCACACCCGGATCTACCTGCTCCAGTTCGACTCGGCGGCCGTCGCGGACGAACTGTTCTCGACCGACCTCGTCTCCTACGACACCCCGGTCTACGCCCTGGACGGTGCCTCGGACACCGTCTACGACGGCGCCGTCAATCAGGAGAACCTCGCCGACAACGTCTCGGGGTCGGCGTACACCGAGGAGAAACCGTCCGGCGCCGAGGACGTGCGTCAGGCGTACCTCAAGGCCGGCGACACCCTCGCGCTGATCGTGCAGTCCCGCAAGGGCGCCGCGAAGAAGGTCCCGTTCCTGCAGACGGTCGCCCTGCAGAGCCAGCTGCTCGGCTGACACCCGCCCGAGCCGTACCTCGCAGAGAGCACCGGGCCCCGGCCGACTAAGCTGGGGCCCGGTCCTGTGAACACGCATCGCACACGCTCATCCGAGGAGCACCCGTGGAGATCTTCTTCGAAACCCTGCTGGTCCTGGTCTGCGTCGGCGTTCTCGCCTTCGCCGGACTGACCGTGAAGAAGCTGTACCAGGGCCAGCGCTGACACCCACCGAGGAACTGCTGACGTCATGATCGAGATCCCGTCCGACCTCCACAAGGACCTGGTCCCCCTCGTCTTCCTGCTCGGCGAGTGGGCCGGCGCCGGTGTGCACGACTTCCCCGGCTCCGAGAAGTGCAACTTCGGCCAGGAGGTCTCCTTCACGCACGACGGCCGCGACTTCCTGGAGTACCGCTCCCACACCTGGGTCCTGGACAACGACGGGAACAAGGTCCGCCCCCTGGAGACCGAGTCCGGCTTCTGGCGCATCGACGCCGACCGCAAGGTCGAGGTCACGATGACCCGCGACGACGGAGTCGTCGAGATCTGGTACGGCGAGCTCGCCAAGCAGAAGCCCCAGATCGACCTGGTCACGGACGCCGTCGCCCGCACCGCCGCCTCCGGCCCCTACACCGGCGGCAAGCGCCTCTACGGCTACGTCAAGAGCGACCTCATGTGGGTCGGCGAGAAGCAGACCCCCGAGGTCGAACTCCGCCCCTACATGTCCGCCCACCTGAAGAAGATCGTCACCCCGGACGACGTCGAGAGGTGGGCCAAGGCCCTGCCGGACGACATGCCGGACGACGGGATCGCTTTCTTCAAGTAGACCTAGACTCTGAGGTGTGGTGAGCACCCAAGGCATGGACCCAGGCACTGACTGGAAGAGTGATCTGCGGCAGCGCGGTTACCGGCTGACCCCGCAGCGGCAGCTCGTGCTCGAAGCCGTGGACACCCTGGAGCACGCGACCCCCGACGACATCCTCGTGGAAGTGCGGAAGACCGCCTCGGGGGTCAACATCTCCACCGTTTACCGGACCCTGGAGCTCCTGGAGGAGCTCCAGCTGGTCAGCCATGCCCACCTCGGGCACGGGGCGCCGACGTACCACCTCGCGGACCGGCACCACCACATACACCTCGTCTGCCGTGACTGCACGAACGTCATCGAGGCCGATGTCGAGGTGGCCGCCGACTTCCGGGCCAAGCTGCGGGACACCTTCGGCTTCGAGACCGACATGAAGCACTTCGCGATCTTCGGCCGCTGCAAGGACTGCGCGGCCAAGAGCGCGACGGGCAAGACGTCGGCCGAGTCTTCGATTACCGAGTCGTAGGCTTACCCGTATGAAGAGCCCCCTGCTGTCCCTGCCCGGCGCCGTCTCCGCCGAAGGAGTGGACGAAGGCGTCGCCGCCCACTACGGCGACCTGTTCCGCGAGCAGCGCGCCCTCGCCGACGGCACCGGTTTCGTGGACCTCTCGCACCGCGGTGTGGTCGCCGTCACCGGCGGCGACCGGCTGAGCTGGCTGCACCTCCTGCTCACCCAGCACGTCAGCGACCTCCCCGTGGGCGTCGCCACCGAGGCGCTGATCCTCTCCGCGCACGGCCACATCGAGCACGCCCTGTACCTCGTCGACGACGGCGTCACGGTGTGGATGCACACCGAACCCGACACCCAGGACGCGCTGATCGCCTACCTGGAGTCGATGAAGTTCTTCTACCGGGTCGAAGTCGCCGACCGGACAAGCGAGTTCGCGGTCGTGCATCTTCCCGCGGGCTCCATCGCCCCGGTGCCCGTCGGCGTCGTCGTACGCGAGACGCCGTACGGCCGTGATCTCTTCCTCCCGCGCGCCGACCTGGAGTCGTACGCCGAGAAGGCGGGTCCGCCGGCCGGGCTCCTGGCCTACGAGGCGCTGCGCGTCGAACACCACCGCCCCCGCGTCGGTTTCGAGACCGACCACCGCACCATCCCGCACGAACTGGGCTGGATCGGCACGGCAGTTCATCTGCAGAAGGGCTGCTACCGGGGCCAGGAGACCGTCGCCCGCGTCCAGAACCTGGGCAAGCCGCCGCGCCGCCTCGTCTTCCTCCACCTCGACGGCAGCGAGGTCCATCTCCCGGGCCACGGAACGGAGTTGCGGCTCGCGGCGGAGGGCGCGGAGGGCCGGAAGATCGGCTTCATCACGACCTCCGTACGACACCACGAGCTGGGGCCGATCGCCCTGGCCCTGGTGAAGCGGAACGTGCCCCTGGACGCGCCCCTGCTGGCCGACACGACGGCCGCGGCACAGGAAGTCGTCGTAGAGCCCTAGAGGTTCACCACGATCTAGAGGTCGACCACGACCGTGAACGGGCCGTCGTTCGTCAGCGAGACGCGCATCTGGGCGCCGAAGCGGCCCGTCGCCACCGTGGCGCCCAGGGCCCGGAGTTGGGCCACGACCTCGTCGACGAGTGGCTCGGCGACATCGCCGGGAGCCGCCGCGTTCCAGGTGGGGCGGCGGCCCTTGCGGGCGTCGCCGTACAGCGTGAACTGGCTGATGACGAGCAGGGGCGCGTCGATGTCGCTGCACGACTTCTCGTCGTGCAGCATGCGGATCGACCAGAGTTTGCGGGCCAGTTGGGCCGCCTTCTCCTTGGTGTCCTCGTGCGTGACACCGACGAGGACGCACAGGCCCTCGCCCTCGATCGCCCCGACCGTCTCGCCTTCGACCACGACGCTCGCGCCGTCCACTCGCTGCACCACTGCTCGCATGGGTCCCATGATGCCGTGCGGACGAGAAGGACTCCCGGCAGGTCTATTTTTGATCCTTAAGCCCCCATCTGGGGCCGTTCGGGGGCACTCGGTCACATAGCGGCCACTTGGGGTGGCACGATGCTGTCCACACGCCGGTCGAGGGGACGGGTAGAGGCACATGAGCACACCGAGTACCGGGCAGCCCCCCGGGACTGTCTCGCTGATCCGCGCGGGAGGACCGGCCACCCGCCGCCCGCCCGTGCAGCGCGTCGACAGCCCGCTGCTGCCCGCCGATCCGCCCGCACCCGACCTGACCGCACTGCGCCTCACGGAGCTGCGCGCGGTGCGCCGTGACGCCCAGCGCGACGAGGCCGACCTGAGTTACGTACGACGGCTCCTCCAGGGCCGTATCGACATCCTGCGGGCCGAACTGGCCCGCCGCTCCCCGGCGGGCGCGGCCTCGGTGGTGGACCGACTCTCGGAGATCCTCACCGACGCACCCGCCCGGCACCGTTCCTCGGCCCGGCACGTCACGCTCGGCACCCCGCACAGCGAGGAGTACCGGCTGCTGGCCGCCGAGATGCTCGCCGAGGTCGAGCTCTCGGACCTGGAGGCGCGCACCGACCTGGAGCTGAGCACCGCGATGGGCCGGCTCGTGCGCTACGAACAGCAGGTGTCCCGGCGCCGTCAGCTCCTCCAACACACGGCCGACGGCTGCAGCGCGGAGATCGCCCGCAGGTACCGTGAGGGTGAGGCGCAGGTGGACGACCTGCTCGTCTGACATGTGAGGTGAAGGGGTGCGTGTGACCGCCGAACCCAGTGACACACCCCCTCCACCTCCTCCACCCCCTCCCGTGCTCGCCGAGGTCGTCCGCTCCGGCTTCGTCGAGAGCCGGCACCGGGGCAGCCTGGTGGTGCTGGCGGCGGACGGTTCCGTGGAACTGGCGCTGGGCGACACGACCACCCCGATCTTCCCGCGCTCCTCCAACAAGCCGATGCAGGCGGCCGGCGTGCTGCGCGCGGGCCTCGACCTCACCGGCGAACGCCTCGCGATCGCCGCCGCGAGTCACTCCGGCGAACTCTTCCACCGCGATCTGGTACGTCGGCTGCTCGCCGAACACGGCCTGGACGCCGGGCAGTTGCAGTGCCCGCCGGACCTTCCGCTGGACCCGGTCGAGCAGGAGACGTACCTCGCGTCGGGCGCCGTACGCGACCGGGTCGCCATGAACTGCTCCGGCAAGCACACCGCGATGCTGGCGGCGAGCGCGCTGCGGGGCTGGCCACTGGAGTCCTATCTCGACCCCGAGCACCCGCTCCAGAAAGTTATCCACAGG
This sequence comes from Streptomyces sp. W16, assembly GCF_033194735.1. Lineage (NCBI taxonomy): Bacteria > Bacillati > Actinomycetota > Actinomycetes > Kitasatosporales > Streptomycetaceae > Streptomyces > Streptomyces sp. W16. The sequence goes on along the minus strand of NZ_JAWOAI010000033.1, from coordinate 19,838 downwards.
GTTGTGGAAGAAGCGGCGAGTGAGCGGGTCACCGCCGTGGGCACGGACGGCTGCGGTGCCCCACTCCTGGCCATCACCCTGACCGGCCTCGCCCGGGCCTACCGCTGCTTCGTCCTGGCCGCCCCCGGCTCCCCCGAACGCCGGGTCGCCGACGCGATGCGCGCCCACCCCGAGTACGTCGCCGGCACCCGCCGCCCCGACACCCTCCTGATGCGCGCGGTACCGGGCCTGCTGTCGAAGATGGGCGCCGAGGCCGTACAGGCGGTGGCCCTGCCGGACGGGCGAGCCGTGGCGTTCAAGGTGGAGGACGGGACGGGCCGGGCGCTGGGGCCTGTGCTGGGGCGGGCGCTGGATCTGATGGGGGTGCCGGTGAAGGCGCTGGGGAGGGTCGCGGTGCTCGGCGGGGGCCGCGAGGTGGGGGAGATCAGGGCGGCGTTCTAGCGGTCACTTTTCGGGGGCGCGAACTGCCGGCCCGTCCGGAGCTTTTCCAACGCAGGTCACACAATCCAGCCCGTCCGTTGCCTTTCCAACGCAGGTCACACAATCCAGCCCGTCCGGCGTTTGAGGACGAGGCCCCTTCAGGGCCGAAGCGGGGGTCTGGGGGCGCAGCCCCCAGGGACGGGACGGGCAGGGGCGGCGGGGGCGAAAAAAATCCCCACCACACCACCCCCCACCGACCTACCGTGACCCCATGACCAGCCCTGCAGACGACCTCGCCGTACGCCACCTCACCGAGCCCGAGATCCCCGACTGGATCCGCGCCCTGAACACCGGCTTCCTGCGCACACCCACCGTCTCCGGAGCGGAACTCGCCGACCGCAGCAGCTATATCGACCCGTCCCGCACCCTCGGCGCCTTCGACTCCGGCAGATGCGTCGCGACCTTCCGTTCCCTCCCGCAGGAGATCACGGCCGTCGGCGGCGCACCCGTCCCCGCCGACGCCATCACGAACGTCAGCGTCACCGCCACCCACCGCCGCCGCGGCCTGCTGACCCGCATGATGTCCCAGGACCTGGCGGCGGCGAAGGAGCGCGGTGACGTCGTCGCCACACTCATCGCCGCCGAGTACCGGATCTACGGCCGCCACGGCTTCGGTCCCGCCACCGCGGCGACCCAGTGGGACATCGACGTCCAGCGCGCCGGCCTGGACCCGCGCTGGGCGGCGCCGGAGGACGGCGCCCGTATCGACCTGGTGGACGCCGAGGACGTACGCAAGCTCGGCCCCGAACTGCACGAGCGGCTGCGCCGCCTCCAGCCCGGCGCGATCAACCGGGACGACCGCTGGTGGCAGGTCGCCACGGGTGCGCTCAGCCTGACGCGCCAGTCCTGGACCGAGCCCTTCTACGCCGTCCACCGCGCGGCCGACGGCGAGGTGCAGGGTCTGGCCGCGTACGTCTGCGACGACACCTGGACCGACGCCAAGCAGCCGGGCGACACGGCCACGGTGAAGGATCTGATCGCGACCACCCCGGCCGCCGAACGCGCCCTGTGGCAGCACGTCTGCTCCCTGGACTGGGTGACGAGGGTGAAGTCGGGCTGGCGTTCCCCCGACGATCTGCTGCCCCACTTCCTGCCGGACCCGCGCGCGGCCACGATCACGACACACGCGGACTGGCTGTGGGTGCGGATCCTGGATGTCGTACGGGCCATGGAGGCACGGTCGTACGAGGGGGAGGGCACGTTGGTCTTCGAGGTGGCCGACGGGGCCGGACTGGCGGGCGGGCGCTACCGGTTGGTGGCCTCGGCGCAGGGGGCGTCCTGTGCGCCGACCACGGAGAGCGCGGAACTCACGCTGGATGTGCGGGAGTTGGGGGCGCTGTGGCTCGGTGACGTGTCGGTGCTGCGGCTCGCGGCGCTGGGCCGGGTGCGGGAAGAACGAGCGGGCGCCGCCCGAGTGGCCGACGCCCTGCTGCGTACGTCCAGGCGGCCTTGGTGCCCGGACATCTTCTGAACGCTCCTTGTCGTGCGGCCGGTTGGCGGCGGGTGGGTGGACTCATCCGTAGCTGTTCAGTTGTGGTTGTCGTGCGGCGGTACTGGCCGACCGGGCTCTCGGCTCCCCTCCAGGAGAGAGGTCCGGTCGGCCAAGTTACCTAAGTTGGTAACCAACTCTTCTCTAGTTATCTCCTCTTGGATGTGTCTCGTAACCACCTTTCCATGAACTGCCCAAAGATGGCGGGAAGTTGTAGGGTTTGGTCGTGGAGCCCGAACACGCCACCGTCAATGGACGGTCGAGGTCACCACGGCCACAGTGGTCACACCACGAACTGGCCGACGAGCTGCGCACCAGGATCAGGTCCGGTGTCCTGCGGCCCGGCCAGCGCATGCCCACCCAGGCCAAGCTGGCGGACGAGTTCGGCGTCGAGCGCGGGGCGGTACGGCAGGCGCTGCGCATCCTGCAGTCAGAGCGACTGCTCACCAATGTGTCCAAGGGGAGCCCGGCGACCGTCGCCCCCGACCTCGGACTGGCCCTGACCGGCCCCGGAGCGCCGCCGCAGCCCACGATGGTGGGCCTGGCCCCGCGCATCGCGGAGGCCTTCGCGCAGCCGCACGTGGAGATCGAGGCGCTGTGTCTGACGGCGGTCTCGCTCACGCTGGCCATCGGCGAGCCGCTGCGTCAGATCCACGCCGGGGAACTGAATCCGGCCAAGGTCGATGTGCGGGTACTGCTGCCGAGCAGTGACATCGAACTCGCGTTCCCGTCGCTGGTGGACGCCCCGGCCGACGGCCGGCCGCAGCGGCGCTGGCTGGCCCAACGCAACGCGCAGGGCCAGGTGTTGAGCCACAACCTGCTGGCCCTGCGCGCGACGCACGGCATCGACGTCCACATCACGTTCCGCGCGCTGCCCTTCACGCCTCCGGTGAAGCTTTACCTGCTCAACGGCTCGGAGGCGCTCTTCGCGTACTACACACTGAGCCAGCGCGAGGAGGAGATCGGGCAGGAGCAGGTGGAGATGTACGACGCCGAGGGCACCCAGTCGATGCTCTTCGCGTTCGAGCAGGGCGCGGGACTGCGGGACACGACGTTCGTGGAACAGTCCCAGCTGTGGTTCAACGCACTGTGGGAGACGATCAGTTCGGAGCTGAAGCTGACGAGCTGATCACCTCCCGCGGTGGCTGATCCGGGGGGCGGCTTTCGGATCACAGAGCGGGTCCGGTGAACAGGAGGGCCAGGACGACTGCCCCGATGGAGCTGATGGCCGGACTCTTGGCCTTGATGCCGATGGAGATCAGGAGCAGGCCGATGATGCCGGTGGCGCCGAACTTCCACTGGACGATCTGTTCGAAGCCGACGACGAAGACGGCGGACAGGAGGGCGATGGCAGGCACGGTGGTTCCCCCTTCGGGCTGCGGAAGCAAAACTTCCACCAACTTGGATAAGTTGGCAACCAACTCTGCTTAAGTTGTTCCCATTTGGTACCTACTCACACCTACTCGCAATCAAGTTCCAAACAACTCCCCTTAGATGGGCCAGAGTTATACCGTTTGGTCGTGACCCAGGAGAACGTGGCAGTGAACGGCAGCAGAAGCTTCTCGCCCCAGGAGATCGCCGACGCCCTACGGGACCGTATCCGTGCCGGTGACCTCAAGGCGGGAGACCGCCTGCCCACCCAGGCCGACCTGGCGGAGGAGTTCGGCGTGGAACGGGGCGCCGTACGGCAGGCCCTGCGGGTCCTCCAGGAGGCCGGACTGCTCACCAACGTCAGCAAGGGGAGCCCGCCCAGGATCGCCGAACCGGCGCCCGGGCCGGACGGGCCCCAGCCGACCATGGTGGCGCTGGCGCCCCGCCTGTCCGAGGCGTTCGCGGAGCCCCACGTCAAGGTCGACGCGGCCTGCCTGACCGCCGAGAGCCTCATGCTGGCGGTGAGCGAGTCGGTCCGGCTGATCCACGGGGGCCAGGTCCGCCCCACAACGATCGACGTGCGGGTGCTGCTGCCCTCCCGGGACATCGCCCTGGCCTTCCCCGTCCCGGTCGAGGACTCCGGCGACGACAACCCGGTCCACCAGCGCTGGCTGACCATGCGCAACGCCCAGGCCCAGGTCCTCCAGCACAACCTGATGGCCCTGAGAGCCACCCACGGCATCGACGTCCACGTCACCTTCCGCGCCCTGCCGTTCACCCCGCCGATCAAGCTCTACCTGCTCAACGGCGAGGAGGCGCTGCTCGGTTACTACGTCCTCAACGAGCGGGAGGAGGAGTACAAGAGCCAGACCCTGGAGATGTACGACGCCGTCGGCTCCCAGTCCGTCCTGTTCGCCTTCCGCAACCAGGCGGGTCAGCGCGACGCCGCGTTCGTGGAGGAATCGCAGAAGTGGTTCGACGCCCTCTGGGAAACCATCACGACGGACCTGACACTCTCCTAGTGACTCCTGATACGGCGCAGACTGTTCCGGTGACAGAAGAGACAGGCAACGTACGCGAATTGATCACCGGCGCTCGCTTCGTCCTTTTCGACTTCGACGGCCCGATCTGCCGGCTGTTCGCGGGACTCTCGGCGGAGGGCGTGGCGAAGGACCTGGTGTCCTGGCTGGAACGGCAGGGGCTGAAGGAACTGCTGACGCAGCGGGAGCGTGAGCACCCCGATCCGCACGTCGTCCTGCACGCGGTCAACAAGCGGCACCCGCGCAGCGATCTGGTCGACGAACTGGAGGAGTTGCTCACCCAGCACGAACTCAAGGCGGTCGACTCCGCGTTCCCCACCCCGTGGGTGGACCCGCTGATACGCACCTGGCACGCCGTCGGCATCCATCTCGCCGTCGCCACCAACAACTCCCCGCGCACGGTGACGGAATACCTCCACGGCCGGGGCCTCCTGGAGTGCTTCACCCCGCACGTCTACGGCCGCACGAACGACCTCGACCTCCTGAAGCCGAATCCGCACTGCCTGAACCGCGCCCTGCGCGCGATGGGCGCCCACCCCACCGACGCCCTGATGATCGGCGACACCCCCTCGGACTTCGAAGCGGCCCGCCGGGCGGGCATCCCGTTCCTCGGCTACGCGCGTAACGAATACAAGGAAACGTTGCTGCGCCGGGCGGGCGCCGAGTCCGTGGTGGGGTCGTTGCGGCCGGTACTGGACTTGGTACGGCGGGCGTAGCAGGACAGTCGCGCCGGTCACCTCGGTCGGACGTACGTGTCATAGCTCCGGGCGGTTCAATGGGCGGGTTCTCCGGCGTTGCTTTAGGGCTCTGGAGTAACGTGCCTCATCCCTTACTCATCGGCTCAACCGGAACGGGCTGAACCCAGCGAATGACACCCCAACTCACCGGTGTTCGGCTGCGAGCCGACGAACTGGTCGGCGAAAACGGCGTGGTCTCCGGTCCCCTCAAGGGCTACCACCACGAGACGTATGTGCTGACCATGCCGGGCGAGACACGGATCGTGAAGCTCCGTGAACCGCGCGAACGGATCCTGTGGTTCGACCGCAGGTGCTTCCGGTCGGAAGAGGCCCTGCTCCGCGAACTGCACGGACGGATCAGCCGAATCCCCGCCGTCCACGACGTGGAGGGCATGGCACTGCAGGTCTTCATCGAAGGCCGGACCCTCAAGTCCCGTCCGTGGGGCGACCGGCGGATCCCGGAGCCGGTCCATGGTCAAATCGTCGACCTGTTCCGGGAGTTGGCGCACGTCACACCGGACACCCTTGAGGTGGAGCGCAGTTGCGAGGCCAAGGACCGCGCGGACGACGGCGACTGCGACGGCTTCCTTGAGCGTCTCGTCGTCTTCGTCGAGGAACAGGTCTACGAGAAGAACTCCGCGGACTTCGGGCGGCTCTTCACGGAACTCGGCCTCCACCCCGATGCGTTCGTCCAGCTCAGAAAGAACGTTTCCGGCCTGACGCGACGTGACTTCTGCCTGCTCCACGCGGACCTGCACCGGGAGAACTTCGTCCTCGACCCGCTCAACCAACTCTGGTCCATCGACTGGGAGTTGGCGATGCTCGGAGATCCGCTCTACGACCTGGCCACCCACCTCTACCTGATGTCCTATCCGGCGGAACAGGAACGCCGCATGGCCGAGGACTGGGCGAGAGCCGTCGGTGGAGTACGTCCCGGCAGTGTGCGGGGCTGGGCGGACGACCTGGAACGCATCCTCGCCTTCAAGCGAGCGCAGTCGGTGTTCACCGACGTCATCCGGCTGTCCCTGTCCTTGCGTGACGGATCGAACGTCAACTGGGTCCGGCTCCCGTCGGCGGTCCGAAAGCTACAGACGATCATGACGGCCGCGGCGCGCCCCCTGGGCCTGGCCGAGATCCCGAGCAGATCCCGGATCGCGGCGGCGCTCCTGCGCTAGGGCCTGTCCGGCGGATCAGGTCGCAGGAAAGGGACAGTGCCTGATCAGCGCCGGTGAGCGGGGTCTGGTGCGTCCAACTGCAAGGCGGAGGAGGGAGGCGACGCGGTGGGGGCACCTCCCGGCCGAAGGCTGGGGGACGTCGGCGACCGACGACAACGCCGCTGGGGGTCCCCCCACGCCTTTAGGGCAGTGGGGAGGGCGCACCAGACCCCGCGTCTGCGGCATGATCCGCCGGACAGGTCCCAGGCCCAGTCCGACATGGCCGTTGGCAGTCATGGCCGGGGCGGTAGCGTCCGGGACATGACTGATGCCAGCGAATTCGAGGACATCCCCACCACCACTCTCGCCGAACTGCTCGGCCGTGAGCGGGTCATGGACGTCGGCATCCGGCCCTTGTGGGGTCCGCTGTCGCGTCTCGCCGGGCCGGCCTTCACCGTGCGGTGCCCGCCCGGCGACAACCTCATGCTGCACGCCGCCATCTACCGCGCCGAGCCGGGCTCGGTCGTTGTGGTGGAGTCGGGCGACCTGGACTACGCGCTCGCCGGCGGGAACGTCTGCGCCATCGCCCAGCGGCGGGGCATCGCCGGGTTCGTCGTCGACGGGGTGATCCGTGACCTGGGCGAGGTGCGGGAGGAGGGCTTCCCCGTCTTCGGGCGCGGTGTCATCCCGATCCCGGGCGTCAAGAAGGCCGTACTGCCGTTGAACGAGCGGGTGCGCTGCGGGGGAGTGGCCGTCGACGCCGGGGACGTCGTGGTGGCCGACGAGGAGGGAGTCGTGGTCGTGCCGGGCGCACGCCGGGCGGAGATCCTCACCGGGGCGCGGGCCCGGCTGGAGAAGGAGGCCGCCGAGACCCTCGACGACTGGGAGAAGGCGCACCGGGCCCGCGTCGACGAACTGCTGCGCGCGGGCGGCTTCGAGGGCGGAGGGTTTTGAGACGGGGAGTGGGGACCTTTGAGAGGCGAGGGGGAGAGGCTTTCTGATGCTCCTCTTCCTCGATGTCGACGGGACGTTGCTGCCCTTCGGGGCGTCTCGGCCGTACCCGGTGTACGACTACGGCTTCGCGCCGCCCGCATCCGACGCCCCTCCGCTGCTGACCCGGATCGACCCCTCACTCGGGCCACGGCTCGCGGCGTTGCGGTGCGAACCGGTGTGGGCGACGACCTGGATGGACGACGCGAACGAATGCGTCGCGCCCTGGCTCGGCCTGCCCCAACTGCCCCTGGTGGACTGGCCCGACCCGGCCGAGGAGGGCAACGGCGCGGGCGGCCGGCTGCACTGGAAGACCCGGCCGTTGGTCGCCTGGGCCGCCGGGCGGCCCTTCGTGTGGGTGGACGACGAGATCGGGGACGCCGACCGCGACTGGGTGAGCGCCCATCACCCCGAACGGGCCCTGCTGCAGCGCGTCGACCATCGGTACGGGATCACCGACGCGGATCTCGCCGAGATGGCGGCGTGGTTGGCGGCCAATCGGTGACGGGGTTTTCTAGAACAGGGGCTCGTCCGGCGACAGTTTCAGCAGCGACTTGGCGCTCTCCGTCGCGCCCGCGGCGCGGGTCGCCGCGGAGGCTCCGGGGAAGTGCCGGTTCCAGGACGCCGCGCGGCCGATGACACCGAGCCGGCTCGCGAGGGTCAGCGCGCGGCGCAGTTCGGCGGTGGTGCGGCCGTTTCCCGTCCAGGGCTCCAGGTAGGCGTCCCGCAGCCGGGGCAGCGCCTCGGGGCCGTACCGTTCGCGGACCCGCCCGGCCGGGACTAGGAAACTGCAGAAGGGGTGCGAGACGGCGGCGTCGCCCCAGTCGAAGAAGGTGTAATGGCCGGGGGCCGGGTGGAACAGCTGGCCGTCGTGCAGGTCGGAGTGGTCGAGCGAGTCGGGGATGCCCAACTCGGCCAGTTCCGCGCACGAGTCGAGCAGCAGCGGCCGTAGGGCACGCAGTCGTGCGGGATCGACGGCCGGTTCGGCGGTGGAGTGGATGAACTGCACGACCTGGTCGAAGACTTCGGGGAGGGCCGTCGTCCGTGCGCTGGGGACGCCGAGTTGTTCGAGTTCCTTGGTGTGCGGGATCAGGGCGCGCTGCATGGTCGCGTACTGGCGCAGCGGTTCTTCCCAGGCGCGGGGATCGGCGGGGTCGCGGTCGAGGGCCTGCCAGAAGAGTTCGCCGCCGTGGGGGAGCAGGGACCAGCCGCGGTCGGCGTCGACGGCGAGCGGCTTCAGCACGTACTGCGGGACCAGGCGGGCGAGCGCGGCGGTGAGCGGTGCCTCGAAGGCACCGGCCGGCGGATTGGCCTTCAGCCATACGGCGGTTCGGCCGGTGGCGACGCCGGGACCATCGAGTCCTCCGAGTCCTTCGACGCCTTCGATGCCTTGAACCGGCCCCTCGACGGGGATCCGGACCAGGACGGACCAAGGGCGCAGCCGCACACCCAGTCGGCCCGTCTCGCGCAGCCCCCGCGCAGCGAGTTCGCGCCGGGCCCAGCCGAGGGCGGCTTCCCGCCAAGTCTCCCGTTCCCAGGGCGTTTTGGCGTCCGCGTACTGCCCGCGGTCGATGACCAGTGATGTCTCGTCGTGCATCGCGTCATTCCAGCATCCGGGCCGATGGACGCTCCATCGATTTACCGGCCCGCGCTACCGTGGTGATCATGGCGGACTGGGGGATACGGCCTGCGGCGCGGGCGGACGTCGACACGGTGGCCGAGTTGCGGGCGGTCGTGCTGCGGGCGGATCTGGAACGGCTCGGGCGCTACGACGCGCGGCGCGTGCGGCAGCGGCTGCGGGACGGGTTCGAGCCGGGGCACACCTGGGTGATCGAGGTGGACGGGGCGTTCGCCGGCTGCGTGGCGCTAAGGCCGGACGAGGACGCCCGCTGCCACTGGCTGGAGCACTTCTATCTCGCGCCGGGGTTCCAGGGCGGCGGTATCGGGTCCGGTGTGCTGGGCGGGCTGCTGGAGCGGTGCGATCGTGACGGTGTCTCCGTCGTGCGGCTGAACGTGCTGCGGGGGAGCCCGGCCCGGCGGCTGTACGAGCGGCACGGGTTCACCGTGGAGACCGGGGACGACGAGGATCCGGTGGACGTGTTCATGGTGCGGGAGGCGCCCACTCGCCACCGGCCCTGACATTCGCGTGGGCTGCGTCGTCGTACACGTATTGATCTCAGAGCTGACGCCACCTACCGTCGGACGGTCACTCCTCTTCCCATCCGGAAGTGTCCATGCCTCGCCGGCCACCGGGCGAGATCAGAACCGAACAACCCCGCCGCGGGGGCGCCGGAAGCCGACAGGTCATCCCTGGTCTGTCCGCTGGGGCGAACCGGCAGATCGCGCGGTTCGAAGTTCGGTACCGGCTGCCTCCCGGTCATGTCGCCCACGCCTTCCGGGCATGGTCTCTGGCGCTTCACCCATGGCCGGACCACGGACCCAATCACGGCTGCGGAACCACCGTATGGAGGGACAGACACGCCCGAACACTGCTGCAAGGCGCGGCCTCGGTCATGAATCGCAGGGCACGCCGTGAACTGCTCGGAGCGGTTGCGCCCCTGGACGACCGCTTCCTGGCACGAACCCTGCAGGATCCGTTCTCATCACCCACGGATCCCTGGTGGAAGCGCCGCCTCGCGGAGTGACCCCTCTGTGTACGACGATCGCGGCGGACCGGCCGGACTCGGTGGCGTCCCGCTTCTCGCGGTCACCGACAACGGGTTCGCCGCTACTCGGACTGCCGGGCGCGCGCGGCCTTCTCCGTGCAACTGCGGGCGACCGTGTCGGCGAAGGTCCGGGCGAGCGGGGTGAGGGCGTCCCAGCGGCGGACGGCCCAGCCGACCGGGAGCGGGGGGAGACCGGGGAGGGGGACGAGGCGGAGCGGGCCGGTACCGGGTGTCTCCCAGCCGGGCAGGAGGGGTACGACGGCGTGACCGAGGCCGAGTTCGGCCAGCAGGAGGGCGGTGTCCCAGTCGGCGACGCCGGTGTCGGAGCTGCTGCGGACGCCGAGTTCGGCGAACGCGGCGTCGAGACGGGCGCCCGAGGTGGAGTTTTGGGGGAGGCGGATGAGGCTGATGCCGCCGAGTTCGGCGGTGTCGACGCGGGGCCGGGCCGCGAGCGGATCGTCGGCGCGGACGGCCAGTACCCAGGGCAGGGCGACGACGGGACGCTGCTCGATACCGCGCACCGGGCCGTCGATCGTGACCCACGCGAGGTCCAGGTTGCCGGCGGCGAGAGCCTCGAAGCAGCTGCGGCTGGAGGTCTCCGTCCGGAACTCAAGACCCACCTTCGGATAGCGCTGCCGGAAGGTGACGACCGCCTCGGACATGAAGTGCCGCACAGTGGTCCCGCCCGTCGTGACACGCACCGAGCCGCTGTCGCCGTTGACGAGGTCCCCGAGGCGCCGCATGGCCAGATCCAGACCGGCGACGCTGTCCGAGGCGGCCTCGCACAGCACCCGTCCCGCGTGGGTGGGTACGACACCTCGCGGCCGGCGCTCCAGGAGGCTCACGCCGGCCTCCCGCTCCAGCCGCTTCACATGCTGGCTCACCGCCGACTGGGTACGGCCCAGTTCGCGGGCGACGGCGCTGAGACTTCCCGCCCGGCACACGGCCACGAAGACACGCAGATCCTCAAGAGTCACAACTCCAAGCTACAGCTTGGGTGTTGACGGAAATCCATAGGATTGACCGGGGTCACGGACTCGACGATGATCAGCGCAGGGCCCAGGCGGCAACCCGTCCGGCGCCTTCGCCGGGCCCGGACCAAAGGCGAAGACACGGACGGGTGCCGACCTCCGACGAGCGACGGAAGGACACCGGGTCGTGTCTGACTCTCCTACGTCAACTGGTTCTCCTGCGCGTGCTGTTGATGGCGCCGGCGCCGACCGGGCCGTAGCACTGCTGCTCCGGCTCGGCGCCGCGGACATCGCGCACCCGGGCGGCACTCTTCTCGCCCACCTCGAACGCGTCCGGGACCGCCTCGCCGCATGGGGCGCCCGCCCGGCCCTCCAACTCGCGGGCCTGTGCCACGCCTTCTACGGCACCGACGGTTTCCCCACCGCGTTGTTGCCGGTGGACACGGGCCGTGCCGAACTCGCCGCGGTGATCGGCGCGGAGGCGGAAGGGATCGTGTATCTCTACGCGGCGTGCGACAGGAAGGCCACGTATCCGGGGCTCGCCGAGGCCGACGGCGTCTTCCGGGACCGCTTCACCGGCGCTCTCCACACCCCCGGTCCACAACTCCGCCGGGACCTCGCCGAACTCTCCGCCGCCAACGAACTCGACCTGGCCCACCACGACTTCGCCTTCCGCGACCGGTGGGGGCCCCAACTCCTCGCCCTCTTCACCCGGTTCAGGCCCCTGTTGAGCCGGCCCGCCTGGTCGGACTGCCGGACGGACCTCGCGACGTGACGAACTTCGCGATCCTCAGGGCGACTTGAGCTGGCGTCAGGCGGGCGGTCTCCACGACGAGTTGCCGCCAGGGCGGACAGTGCTGGAAGTCGTCACCCCGGCGGCCGGTCGAGTCTGGCGGCCACGGCGTCGAGGACCCAGTCCAGGCCGGTCGTGAAGGATGTCTCGGCGTCCACGTCCGTGCCGTCGTGTACGGCCTTGGCCAGTGCCGGGAATTGGCCTGTGGCCAGCATTCTCGTCACGTGCGGGCCGGAGGCGCGCTGCCAGTCGCGCTTGGACAGGCCTGTGGCGCGCTCCGCCCGCAGGTTCGCGATCTCGCGCCTGATCGCGCCGGTGAAGTAGGCGCTGACGGTCTCCACGGCGCGCATGACGGTGTCGACGTCGGCGAGACCGTCGAGGGCGGCCAGCTTGGCCTCGGTCACCGCGAGGCCGTTGGGGCCGAGCGTCGGACGGCCGCCGAGCAGGTCGGCCAGCCATTCGTGACGGAGAGCGGCCTGCCTGGTGCGGTGGGCGAGGACGCGCAGCGCCTCCCGCCAGTCGCCGGGCTGCTTCTTGGGGAGGATCTCCGCCTGGACCTCGTCCATCATGAGGTCGAACAGCTCCTCCTTGGTGGAGATGTATCCGTACAGCCGCATGGGGCCGGCGTTCAGCCGGGCGGCGACCTTGCGCAACGACACCGCCTCCAGCCCGCCCTCGTCGGCCAGTGCGACGGCGGCGGCGACGATCCGCTCCCGGTCGAGCGGCACGGGTCGGGTCGGCGGCTCCGGGCGGTCCCACACAGTCATGGACGCATCGTACTGTTGCGATACGCCGTCAGGGATCGATACGGTGTATCGCTATGAGACATCGCATCGCCGTAGTGGGGGGCGGTCCCGCCGGCCTCACCTTCGCCCGCGTCCTGCACCGCCACGGCCACCCCGTCACCGTCCTCGAACGTGATCCCGGCCCCGACGCCCGTCCCCCGGGCGGCACGCTGGACCTGCACGAAAAGCTCGGCCAGCTCGCGCTGGACAAGGCCGGTCTGCTGGCGGAGTTCGAGGCGCTGTCCCGGCCCGAAGGGCAGGCCATGCGCATCCTGGACACGGACGGGACCGTCCTGCGCGACTGGCGGCCCCGCCCGGACGACCTGGCCAATCCCGAGATCGACCGCGGGCAACTCCGCGACCTGCTGCTCGGCCCTCTCGACGTCCGGTGGGGGCGGGGCGTGACGGAGGTGGTGCCGGGGGCCGGGGACGGCGTACTCGTCGATTTCGCGGACGGGCGACAGGAGACGTTCGACCTCGTGGTCGGCGCGGACGGTGCCTGGTCCCGGGTCCGCCCGGCCCTCTCGCCGGTGACACCGCACTACACCGGCGTCACCTCGATCGAGACCTCCCTCGACGACGTCGACACCCGCCACCCCGACCTCGCCCGGTTGATCGGCGACGGTTCCGTGGCCGCGTACGGCGCGAACCGAAGCCTCGTCGCCCAGCGCAACAGCGGCGGCCACGTGAAGGTGTACAGCAAGTTCCGCGCGCCGCTGGACTGGCACGCGGACCTGGACCTCGCCGACGCCGAGGCCGTGCGGGCAGGTCTGCTGGCGCTGTTCGACGGCTGGTCCGCCCCCGTCCTCGACCTCCTCCGCCGCGGCACCGCCTTCGTCCACCGCCCCCTCTACGTCCTGCCCGTCTCCCACACCTGGACCCACGTCCCCGGGGTGACGCTGCTGGGCGACGCGGCCCATCTGATGCCCCCACTGGGCGTGGGCGCGAACCTCGCGATGCTGGACGGCGCCGAACTCGCCGAGTCCATGGCCGCCGCTTCCAGTCCCGTAGATCTGGACGAGACCGTCCGCGCCTTCGAGGAGCGGATGTGGGCACGGGCCGGCGGATGGGCGAAGATCACGGCGGCCGGTCTCGAACGCCTGGTCAGCCCGGACCCCGCCGAAGCCATCGCCGTCTTCGACGAAGTCCAGCCGTCCTGACGCCTACCGGTTGGCGCCCGGCTGCCAAAGGACGTCCCCTCGGGCGACGTTGGCCTGCCGGGCGAGGATGAAGAGCAGGTCGGAGAGCCGGTTCAGATACTTCACCGTGTTGCTGTTCATGGTTTCCCCGTGCTCCTCCAGAGCGGCCCAGGTCGCGCGCTCGGCGCGGCGCGCCACGGTCCGGGCCTGGTGGAGGAAGGCGGCACCGGGTGTTCCACCGGGGAGAATGAAGCTGCGCAGTTTTTCGAGACCCTCGTTGAACCGGTCGCACTGCTCTTCCAGGAACTCTATGTACGAGTCCTCCACGCGGAGCGAGGCCGTGTCGCCACCGGGTTCCGACAGGGGCGTACAGAGGTCCGCGCCCACGTCGAACAAGTCGTTCTGGATCCGCACGAGAAGCGTGGCGATCTCGTCGGACAAGTCACCTGCCGCGACGGCCACGCCGATCGTGGAGTTCGCCTCGTCCACGTCGGCGTAGGCCGCAAGTCTCTTGTCCAGCTTGCTCGTTCGGCTCATGTCACCAAGGGCGGTCGTGCCGTCGTCTCCCGTCCTCGTGTAGATGCGGGTGAGGTTCACCATGGCTACTCCCAGAGGTCCGAAGCGAAACGAACGGTCACGAATTAACGGTCACGGGTGACGTGCGACGACCCTGAGCGCGAGTTCTCGTGCGTGGTCGGCCGCCGCCGGTCCGCGGCTCGGGTCGGGCGCCTCGGAAAGGAAGACGAGAGCCAGCATCAGCGCGGCGTCCAGCCGGCACACCAACAAGCCCGCGTCGCTGTCGGGCGGAACCGTTGCCGTCCTCGCGTATCCGCTGCGGAGCGCCTCCACATCGAGCTCGTTCTCCGGGTACCGGGCGTACTCGACGAGGCGCCCGAACTCCACCGAGGGCGACCCGAGCAGGGCGTTCGACCAGTCCAGCAGGGCGACGGTCCGCCCCTGCTGTCGGCGGATGTTGTCGCTGCGGACATCGAGGTGCAGGAGGCCGGCCCCGGTGAGGCCGGTGAGATGTCCGGCGACGAGGGACGCGTCCGGCGGTTCGGGCCAGTCGTCGACAAGGCGGCCGATCTCGGCCCAACGGCGCCCGATACGCGCGGTGATCGCACTCGCCGTAGACACTCCCTCCGACGCGACGGGCGTCAGACGAGGCGGCGGCACCTGATGAAGCCGCGCGAGGAGCTGCCCGAGCGCGAAGGAGTCGAGATCCGATCCGTCGTCGGGGACGTATGCGGACAGCAGTACGTCGGGGGACGTCGGCCCGTCCGCCAGGACGAGTTCCTTCGCCTCGGGGACGGGCAGACCGTGGGCGGCGAGATGCCTCGCGATCTCGTACTCCTGCAGGAGCAGGGCCCGGGTGTCCACATGGGGGTCATTGGCGTTCGAGTCGAACCGCCGGTGCGCGAGACGCACCGCGACCGGCCGCCCGTCGCGCCCCCGCGCCCGGTAGACGGAGAACTCCAGCCCCTTGCCGACCAGTTCCAGGCCGCTCAGGCCCCACCGCTCGGCCAGGCTGTCCAACTCGGCGAATCGCTCATTCATCATGTGCACCCTCGGAGGTCCTACGGTCGTCGGTGATCCTGCTGTCCTTCGACAGGGCGAAAGCAACCGGCAGGCACATCACCAGAGTGACCGCGCCGCCGACCGCGAAGGCCGCCCGCGGTCCCGCCAACGTGCTCAGCCAGCCGAAGAGCAGCGCGCCGAGAGGCATCGTCCCCCAGGCGAACAACCGGTACACGCCGGTCGCCCGGCCCAGGAGGCGATCCGGTATGAGTTCCTGCCGCAGGGTGACGGCCACGACGTTCCAGACCATGAGGCCGAACCCGGCGGCGCAGTAGGCGACGGTGACCACGTACACGCTGTCGGTCGCCGCCACCGCCAGGCCCGCGACACCCATGAGGGCCAGGTTGCCGATCAGGGTGGGGACCCGGCCGATCGCTCCGGTCATACGGCTCGCGGCCACGCTGCCGACCACACCTCCGGCGGCTCCGGCGGCCAGCAGTGCTCCGTACGCGGCGTCCGGGAGGTCCAGCACGTCGCGCACCAGGATGACGAAGACGGCGATCTGTCCCAGGTACACGGCGTTGATGACGCCCGCGGAGACGGTCAGGGCACGCAGCAGAGGGTCACGCAGCACATGGACCAGGCCTTCGCGGATGTCGGTCAGCAGCCGCGGCCTGACGGTGGACCGCTCGGGCTGCGGCCCGCGAACGCCGGTCAGCAGCACCGCGGACGTCAGAAAGGAGAGCGCGTCGAGCAGGAGCGGAACCGCCCGGCCCACCGTGAACAGCACGCCGCCGAGCACATGTCCCAGCAGATCGCGCCCCACCGTCTGGACCGCGAAGAGCCGGCCGTTCGCCGCCTCCAGCCGCTCCTTGGGAACGATGCTCGGCAGCAGCGCGAAGGACGCGCAGTCGAACAGCACCTCCCCGACACCCAGCAGGAACGCCGCGGTCAGCAGGGACCAGAACGTCAGCCGGCCGCAGGCGAGCAGCACCACGGTGACGATCAGCGTCAGGGCGCGCAGCAGGTCGGCGGCGATCATCAGGCGGCGGCGCTCGAACCGGTCGGCGTACGCTCCCGCCGGCAGGCCGAAGAGCAGCCAGGGCGCCGTCGTGGCCGCGGTGACCGCGGACACCGGGAACGCGTCGTGCAGCAGTGCGGCGGACAGCAGCGGAAGGGCGGCGAAGCGCATGCCGTCGCCGACCGCCGACGCGCCCGCGGCACCGGTCAACCGGTGGTAGCCGGAACCGAAGCGGAGGGCGGTGTGCGCGCTCACCTCGGCCTCCCCGGTGAGAAGACGGCGCACCGCAGCTCGCTGGTGTAGCGACGACCGCGCACGCTCAGCCAGCGCTGGTCGGGTGTGGGCAGCATTTCGGAGATCTCCAGCGTGCCGTCCCTCCGTGCGGCCAGCCGGCACAACTGCCGTACCAGGAGCGGAGCCTGCCAGTCGACGTAGATCGGCTTCGGTTCACCGGGGACCTTGACGAAGACGTGCCGGGGCAGCCCGAGCTCGGAGCTCAGCCGGCAGGCGGCGACGAAGCCCGCGGCCTCCTCCCCGCCCGGCTGTCCCGCGAGGCCGTCGAAAGCGGCCGTACCGCGCAGGCGGGCGGCGGGGACCCGCCAGGTCTCGCGCTGCAGCACCACACGGCCGCAACGGATACGGGGAATGTGCTCCAGGGCGGGGGCGTCCAGCCCCGCCCCGCCGAAGTGACGAGGGAAGGCGAACGGGGACAGCGGGTCCTGGCGGATGCTCGGTCCGCCGGCCGGCGGCGCCATGAGACGCAGCCTGCCCACGACACCGTGGGCGCGCAGCTCCAGCCGCCCCTCCCGCAGCACGACGTACAGCTGGGAGGGCTGCACCACCCGGTCGCGGGACTGCCCGGAACGGCCGTAGACCTCCAAGTCGTAGCAGGGGTAGACGAGTTGGGTCGACGACTTGTCCGGGTGGCCCCGGGACAGGTTGGCGAGGACCTCGCCGTCGTCGAGCAGGGACAGGTAGCCCTCGTGGACCTCGGGCAGCAGTTCCGGGGCGCGTTCCTGGATGAGGGGGCCGAAGCTGGTGTGGGTGATGACCTCCCGGACGGCGTGGCAGTCGCCGATCACCGCGGTGAACCGGCCCTCGCGCAGGTCCTGTTGGCTCGTGGCGGCGAACAGCACGTCCGGGTCGACCACTGCCGCGGGTGTACGGGGATGGGCGGCGAGGATGGCCTCCATCCGGTCCCGGTCCACGACGACCTCCGGCCGGTCCACGCCCTCCTCTCCCAGCAGGGCGTCGGTGATCACCCGGTCGAGCGCCGCCAGTTCGGCGTCGACGGCGGCGCACTCACCCTCAAGGGCGTGCCGGTCCCGGAAGAAGTCCGAGTAGAGGCGGTCCAGCGGGACCTCGACATCGGCGCCGAAGCGCTCTGCCACCCATCGGGTGAGAACGGCGGACTCACGCCGCATGCGCAGCCGTGGACGGGCGAGCACGGTCTCGTACACGATCGACAGCTCGTCCGTGATGAAGCGGGCGATGTCCGGGCCGATGGTCAGGCCGACCGGCTCGCCGTGGGCCTCCTCGAACAGGATGCTCCGGTCGGCGTAGTGCAGGCCGCTGTTGCGGTTCGCGGGGGTTCCCGTCAGCGTCTCGAACCTGGCTTTGGTCGCGGCCAGTGCGGCGGGGCGCTCGGCGAGCGGCAGCTTCGCGAAACGGGCCAGGTCCTCCTCGAAGCGACCGATGGCCGAGAGGACCGGCGCGGCCTGCCCCGGCGGAGCGGACAGCAGTTGTCGGCGCAGGGCGGCCAGGGGCTCGTGGTCGCCCACGGGGATCTCGAACTCGGCGACCACCCATTCGCGCGCGACCAGCTCCTTCAGCGCCTGGTCGAAGGCGACGGGGGTGTGGGTGCCGAACTCGGTGTCCCACTCCGAGCGCAGTTGGTGAAGCGTTCGTACGCCGTCGCAACGCCGCCACAGCCATTCCTCGTGCGCCGCCAACTCCCTGCCTCCGAGGTGCTGGAAGTTCCAGTCGGTGTCCAGTCCGTCCCGGGTGGTGAACGCGTAGAGGTCGATACGGCCGTCGCGCAGGAAGGACAGCGGGCGCCTGCGAGGACGTACGAAGTCGAACAGGCCGGGGGCCGCCGCGGCGCTCTGGGCGAGCTTCTCCGCGGCCCAGTGGCTGAAGAGCGTCCGGCGCTCCAGCTCCCGTTCCGAGGTCCACGCGATGCCCGGCACGTCCCCGACCCGGCCCACGGTGAACGGTCCGAAGTGCGAGTGGGTCTCGTTCTTCGTCGTCACCCGCTGGAGGTACATCGTGAGCAGATCGGTCATTCTCCGGGTGTGCCGGCCCATGTCGCCCTGGAAGGTGTCGAGCCATGCGGCGAACCCCGGATACGCGGAGTCGTTCGACAGCAGCAGCACCTGCCGCAGGCGCTCGTCGCCGAACGCCTCGACCACCGCGTTTCTCGCCCGGTCCAGGCGGGTGCGGTGCCGGGCGGTGAAGGCCTCCTGTTCCCTGCCGAACTCCTCCGCGGACGCCTGGTAGGTGTGCAGGGTGCGCACCGCCTCGTCGGGCAGTGCCGCGGTGGCACGCCGCAGTTCACGGCCGGGCAGCGGCCGTAACTGGCCCACGCGGGACGCCGACTGCGGGCAGCCCGGGACCTGGTGCTGTCGCAGCACCGCCTTGAGTTCCCGTGCCAGCGCGGTCAGCCGGCCCCTGCTGCGCAGGAGGGCGTGGGCCTCGTGGACGGAGGCGGTGTCCACGAGCGGGTCGAGCGCCTCCATCGGAAAGCCGGCCTGCCGGAGCACGACGACCGGTACAAGTCTCCAGGCCTCGCCCGGGACGGGGTTCGTGCTGGTCCGGGAGTCGTTGACGCTGGTCACAGTCCTGCCTCGGTGCTCGTGCGGACGGGACGACGGTCGTGCAGCGCGTCGATGACGGCCAGGGGATCCGCGGGGAGCGCGGGCAGCAGGCCGGGCCGCGGCGCCCAGGGTTTGACCCGCACTCCGTGGTAGTCGGACCCGGCGGTCGCGACGAGCCGGAGCCGGTCGCACACCTCGGCGAGCCGGCCGCTGTCGGCAGGAGTGTGCCAGCTCGTCCACACTTCGAGCCCGGCCAGTCCGGCCGCCCGCAGCGGCTCCAGCACAGCCGCGCACTCGGAACCGTCCAGGCCCGTCACGAACCGGCCGGGATGGGCGAGGACGCCGACTCCGCCCGCCTCCTCGATCCATGACAGGACGTCGACCACGTCGGGCTTCTCGGGATGCTCCACATGGAGCGGCCGACCGGGACGGCACCAGTCGGCCGCGAGCCGGCCGTACGCCTCGGTCGTGTACTCGGCGAACCTCGGGTCGCCGTGCGCCGCCTCCAGCAGCAGGCCGAGATAGTCGCCCACATAGGCCACACGGTCGCCGCCGAGGCGCCGCACCACGTCGTCCCAGGTGAGCGGTACTCCTATGGCCTGCGCACGGTCGGTCCAGGTGCGCCACCACGCCAGTTCGCCGTCGTGGACACCACCGATCCGTTCCCGGAACCGCGGGTCGTGCGGGTCGACGAAGTAGGCCAGGCAGTGGGTCTCCTCGCCACGCCAGACGGCGCTGACCTCGCACGCCGGTACGACGGTGAGGCGTCCGCCGACGGCCTGCTCGAACGCGGCGATGCCGGCCACCGTGTCGTGGTCGGTCACGGCGGCCACCCGCAGCCCCGCGTCGACGCAGCGCCGGGCCAGCT
>NZ_JAWOAI010000032.1:0-34911 GCF_033194735.1 Streptomyces sp. W16 | reverse complement strand
GGCGTTCGGGCAGCGGGCGGCCCTCGCGGCGGGCGGCGAGCTGCGCGAGCGAGAAGCGGCCGTCCTCCAGGGCCTGGGTGACGGCCCGGACGTCCTCCGGTTTGGTGGCCGCCGCCATGTACGACTTCGCCTGCTCGTAGGCGTCGAGGGCGCGTTCGTAGTCGGCGCGCATCGCGTCGTCGGCGCCCGGTTCCGCCGGGTGGAATTCGAGCCGGTCCAGTTCCTCGCCGAACGCGGTGATGTCCTCGTCGACCACCACCCGCAGCTTGTCCAGCGCCGCCCGCTGCTCCTCCAGCCTGCGGCGGCGGGAACGCCGTACGAGGGTGTACGCCCCCGCGCCACCGGCCACCAGGACCCCGCCCGCGACGATCAGCGCCGTACCGGAGACTCCGCCGCCATCGTCCGAAGAGCCGCCCCACGACGACGGCGCCGAGCCGCCCATGTTGGCGAGGGCCCGGTCGGTGAAGTCGTCGAGCTGGGTCTTCGCGTCCTCGCCCTGCACGCTGCTGACCAGGTTCTTCACGGCGCTGTTCGACAGGACGGAGGAGTCGGCGCGGGCGTCGAAACGGTCGCCGAGACGGATCGCGTAGAGGCCGGTGATGCCGGTGGCGGTGCGGAGGTTCGTGAAGAGGTTCGCCGTCGGGTAGTCGGCGGGGAGGACCACGACGAAGACCGGCTTGTCGGCCTTCTTGATCCGCTGCGCGAGCGCGTCGGCGGACGACAGTCCGGAAGCCGCGGGATCGACGTAGACCGGGCCCTCGCGCAGGGCCCGGCCGATCGTCGAGACGCCGGTGTCGGCGGCGGCCGGGGACGCCATGGTCAGCGCGGTGAGCAGCAGGGCCACGAGCAGCCCCGGGAGGCTTCGGCTCCAAGCGACGGCCTTCATAATCCGACGCTAGCCGAAGCGCCCTGAAGGGGCGCGGGGAACTGCGCGATCAGCCACGACGGACCGTAGCCGACCGACAGCCCCCGCCCCCCTCCTGGCGGCGAGGTCACACCGCCCGGTACGCCTCCTCCAGCTTCTTCACGGCCGCCGCGTACTTCCCGGTCAGCAGCAGATGGTCCGCGTCGGCGAACGGCTTCGACACCGCCGCCGTGATGTTCTGGCCCACCTTCTGCTGGACGATCAGCCGCGCCTGGGTGACGAGCGCCTTGCCCGTCTCCGCCGACCGTGCCTTCGCCGCGGCGGCCTCCAGTGCCTTCAGAGTGGACGCGCCACCCGTCGCCGTCTTCGTCGCGGTCGTCAGACCCCAGCCGTACGGGAACTGCGGATCGTACGTCGTGTCGCCGACGTTGATCGGCAGCTGGGCCTCCGACTTCGGCCAGGTGACCGGGAGTTGACCGGTGAAGGACCGCTTGCCGTAGAGGACGTCGGCCACGCCGTCGCCCTCGGTGCCCGGCAGCCAGGAGGCGACCAGGGCGTCGATCTTCGGGAGCCGGTCGCCGATCAGCTGCGGGCGCCCGGAGACGATCAGCACCGCGCACTTCATCGCCGCGCACACCTTGTCCACGGCTGCCTGGTCGGCGGGGGTGAGGGTGAGGTCGTTGCCGTTGCCGACATCGCCGATGCCCTCGGCGTACGGGGTCTCGCCGACGACGACCACACCCACGTCGTAACCGCTGGTCGAGGCGGAGGCGTCCTTGGAGTACGTGACGTCACCGCCGGCGTTCTTCATGCCCTGGAGGATCGTCGTGCCGGTGGTGTTGGTGCCGGACGAGCCCTGCCAGGTGATGGTCCAGCCGCCGGTCTGGTTGCCGAGGTCGTCGGCGTTGGAACCGGCGACGTAGACCTTCTGCGACTTCTTGAGCGGGAGCACGCCGTTCGCGTTCTTCAGCAGCACCTGCGACTCGGCCGCCGCCTGGCGTGCCACGGACCGGTGCGAAGTCGAGCCGATCTGCGCCGCGTTGCTCGTGTCGGCGTACGGCTTCTCGAAGAGGCCGAGCTTGAACTTCTGGGTGAGGATGCGGGATACGGCGTCGTCGATGCGCTTCTCGGTGACGGCACCGGCCTTCACCTGGGCGATCAGGGTCGAGGTGAAGTCCTTGTAGCTGTACGGGACCATCATCATGTCGACGCCCGCGTTGACCGAGGTGCTGACGTGGGACGCGTAGTCGCCGGGGAGTTGATCGATGGCGTTCCAGTCGCTGATGACGAAGCCGTCGAAGCCCATCCGGTTCTTGAGGACGCCGTTGATCATGTCGGCGCGGGCGTGCATCTTCACCGGGCCGAGGCCGTCGCCGACGATGTCGAGCGAGGAGTAGGACGGCATGACCGTGCCGATGCCCCGGTCGACGGCCGTCTGGTACGGGGCCAGGTGGATGGCTTCCAGCTGCTGGCGGGTGACGGTGGTGACGCCCTGGTCGATGGTGTACGTGCCGGTGGTGGAGGAACCGTAGGCCGTGCCGCCGTCGCCGACGAAGTGCTTGGCGGTGGCGAGGACCTTGTCGTCGTCCTTCAACTGCTTGCCGTTCGCGGCGCCTTGGAGGCCCTGGATCATCGTCTCCATGGACTGCACGAGCGCCGGGTCCTCGCCGAAGGACTCGTAGGAGCGGCCCCAGCGTTCGTCACGGGTGACGCAGAGGCAGGGCGCGAAGTCCCACGGGACGCCGGTCGCGCGGACCTCACTGGCCGTCACCGCGCCTGTCTTCTGGGCGAGTTGGGGGTCGCGGGTCGCGCCGATGCCGATGTTGTGCGGCATGATCGTGGCGCCGGCCAGGTTGTTGTGACCGTGGACCGCGTCGACGCCGTAGATCAGCGGGATCTGGAACCGCGTTGCCTGCGCCCGGAGTTGGAACGAGTCGATCATCTTCGCCCAGGCCGCGGCCGTGTTGGGCGTCGGGGTCGAGCCGCCACCGGAGAGCAGCGAGCCGAGGTCGTAGGTGGCGACGTCGGCGCCGGTCCCCACGCCGCCGCGCTCGGCCTGGGTCATCTGCCCGGCCTTCTCCTCCAGCGACATGCGCTTGACGAGGTCGGCGACGCGCTTCTTGATCGGCAACTTGCTGTCCAGGTACGGCAGTCCGTGCGCGTCGATGACGACCTGCGGGGTCTCGGCCGGGGCCTTGGCGCCGGTGACCGTGAGCTTCAGCGGGATCGTCTCGGCGTTCTCGGCCGACTTGTCCCTGAGCGTGCGGACCTGGACGGCCTGCGTGGTGCCGGACGCGGTGCCCGCCGGGAAGGTGAGGGTGCCGGAGACCGGGGTGTAGTCCTTGCCGGCCTCCGCGGTACCGCCGTCGGACGTGTACGCGACGGTCACCGGGTCGTCGATCGGCGCGGAGCCGGTGGTGGCGACGGTGACCTTGACCGTGGCCGTACCGCCCTCCTTGACCGGGTAGACGGCCGAGTCGGTGGTGACGTTCGCGCGCAGCGACTGGTCCGCCTTGCCGTACAACTCCACGTCGTCCATGGCGAATTGGCTCTTGACGCCGACGGGGAGCGTGACCGCGTAGCCCCACATCTGGGTCAGGCCGAGGACGTGGTCGATGCCGCCGACCGGCTGGTAGTCCGTGCGGTAGACGAAGTTCGTGAACGGGATCTCGATCTGCTTCCAGCCGGTGAAGTCGTCCGTGAAGGACGTCGTCCACAGCTCGGAGGCCTCGCCGTTCGTGCCGCCGTCCTTGATCTCGAAGTTGTTCGCCTTGCCGGTGTTCTGGCCGTCCCACCAGAACCGGATGCCTTGATGTGCCGACCAGTCGTGGGCCGGCGCGGTCGCGGCGTAGTCGTGGGTGAAGCCGCCGTAGCCGCTGATGTCGTAGGTGCCGGAGAGTACGTGTTCGCCCTCGGGGGCGTCCGGTCTCGCGGTCAGGGCGAGTTGGGGCGGGTCGTCGTTGTCGCTGCCCCAGGTGAAGATGCCCTCCGCGGGCTGGCTGGCGAAGGGCACCTCGCCCTCGAAGCGGTCGACGGGCGTGGGCGCGGGATCGGCGGCGGCTGCCGCCTGGGACACGGCGGCCGGTGACAGCAGCGCGGCGCACAGGGCGGTGGAAACGAGCAGGGCGGTTCTTGGCATGGACCTTCCCTCGGCTCTGGAGCTCTGGTTCACTCTGGGTTCGCACAGTTCACTCATGACTTAGATCACGCCGTGAGTTAACTAACGGCCCGCAGACCCGTCAAGACATCTCGTCAGGAAGGGCTAACGCATCCATGTCCAGGAGAACCCCCCGCACGGCCCGGCTGCTGCTCGCCGGACTGCTCTCCGTGGCCGGCTTCACCGCGGCCGTACCCCCCGCACACGCGGCCGGTGAACAGGTCACGGCCTGGCTCACCACCACCGACGACGCCGCCGGACGCCATGTCACGCGCGGCCTCCAGGCCCAGACACCGTTCGCCTTCTCGTCCGGGACGGGCGGCAGCGGCGAGAACATCACCGTCGACGAGAACACCCGCTACCAGACCTTCACCGGCGGCGGCGCGTCCTTCACGGACACCGCGGCCTGGCTGATGAACAGCAGTGGCGCGCTGTCGGCGGCGACCCGGAACGCAACCATGACCAAGCTGTTCTCGCCCACGGACGGGATCGGCCTGTCGTTCCTGCGCAATCCGATGGGCGCCTCCGACCTGGCCCGCTACGGCTACTCGTACGACGACGTGGCGGCGGGCCAGACCGACCCGAACCTCACCTCCTTCTCGATCGCGCACGACCTGGCCGATGTCGTGCCGCTCACGAAGCAGGCACTGAGCCTCAACCCCTCTCTGACTGTCATGGCCTCGCCATGGACGGCACCCGCGTGGATGAAGGACAGCGGGTCGCTCAACGGCGGCTGGCTGAAGTCGGAGGACTACGGCGCCTACGCCAACTACTTCGTCAAGTACCTCCAGGCGTACAAGGACCAGGGCGTTCCGGTCTCGTACGTCACCGTCCAGAACGAGCCGACGTGTTGCTCCGGCTACCCGTCGATGAGCTGGAACGCGTCCGGGCTGGCCTACTTCACCAAGAGCGAGCTGCTGCCCAAGCTCAACGCGTCCGGCCTGACGACGAAGGTGCTGGCGCACGACTGGAACTGGGACGTGTACGACTCGTACGCGGCCTCGACCGTGGACGACGCGGCCGTCCGCTCCAACCCCAACTTCGGCGGCATCGCCTGGCACGGCTACAGCGACATCAGCGGCGTCACCAAGCAGACCACCGTCCACAACCAGTACCCCACGCTCGACGCCTTCGGCACCGAGCACTCCGGCGGCACATGGGTCGCCAACCAGCAGCGCGAGGACATGAACAACATCATCGACTACACCCGCAACTGGGCGAAGTCGGTGACCAAGTGGTCCCTCGCGGTGGACCAGAACATGGGCCCGCACAACGGCGGTTGCGGCACCTGCACCGGCCTGATCACCGTGCACAACGGGGACGGCGCGAGCGGGACCGTCGACTACACCGTCGAGTACTACACGATGGGCCAGCTGACGAAGTTCGTACGGCCGGGAGCCCAGCGGATCGCTTCCACGGCATCCACGAACGTGCCGAACGTAGCGTGGCGCAACCCGGACGGTTCGAAGGCGCTGATCGCCTACAACGACGCGTCCACCGCGAAGACCGTCACCATCAACTGGGGTGGCCAGCACGCCACTTACTCCCTGCCCGGCAAGACGTCCGCCACCTTCACCTGGACGGGGACGCAGTCCGGCGGCGGCAGCCAGACCGGCGCGTTCGTCGGCCTCGCGAGCAAGTGCCTCGACGTGGCCGGGGGTTCGACCACCAACGGCACGGCCGTCCAGCTCTACGACTGCAACGGCTCGACCGCCCAGCAGTGGACCGTGGGGACCGACGGCACGGTGCGCTCGCTCGGCAAGTGCCTCGACGTGACGTCGGCTTCGACGGCGGACGGGGCGAAGGTGCAGTTGTACGACTGCAATGGAACCGCCGCGCAACAGTGGTCGTACAACTCGTCGACCGGTGATGTGGTGAATACGGCGGCCAACAAGTGCCTTGATGTGACGGGCAATGTGTCGACGAACGGGACGCGGGCGCAGATCTGGACCTGCTCGGGGGCTGCCAACCAGAAATGGCATCTTCAGTAGGGCGGACCATGTCCCGCCCTCGACGGGGGGCGGGACATGAAACGTGTCTTGGTGGCGGTGCTGGGTGCGGTCGCGGGGAGTCTGCTGCTCGACGGGTGCAGCCCGGCACAGCAGTCGCTCGCGGCCGTCCGGCTGGACGGGGACGGCACGCCGGTCGCCACGGTGCGGCTGTGCGACGGGGACCACGGCAGCCGGGCGGAACTGAGCAGTTGGCCCACCGGGGACGCGGGCGCCAGTGAGCCGACTGCCCAACAGACCGCCCGGCGGCCGGATTTCGGCGCGGAGGTCGAGGTCTCCACGGCGACGTTCCCACTCTTCTCGCCACCGGCCGCCTGGCACACGGAGGCGACTGGGCTACAGCAGCTGCGGCCCGGCCGCACCTACGCCCTCGACGTCACCGGCCCCCGCTCCGGCTGGTCCCCGTACGACGTGGACGACGCGTGCTGACCCGGGCGCGGGCTCGACGGAGGGCGGTTGCGGCCGTGGGCGTGGTGGTGGGGTGTCTGCTGCTCAGCGGGTGCACGGCCGAGGATCTGCCGCTGGCCGGGGTGCGGCTCGGTGCTGACGGGGCGCCGCACGCGCTCATCCGGCCGTGCGGGGACGACAGTTACCAGACGCCGTCGCTCGACGGGTGGGCCGGGGGGATCGACGACGGACCGGTCACCACGGGGTGGGACGTGCGGAAGGAGAACCTGCGCGGGGACGCCGATTTCCCGCTGTTCTCGCCTCCGGCGGCCTGGAGGGCCCGGCACCGGGGCGAGCAGCGGCTCCTGCCGAAGCACCACTACTCGCTACGCTTCGGGCACTACATCACCAGCGACTCCTACAACGGCATCGTCGACTTCACGACCGAGCAGATCACCGCACTCAAGCCCGGCCAGGTCTGGGCCGACGACAAGGCCATGAGCCTCGGCGAGTTCGAGAAGCTCGCCGAGGACTCCTGCTGAGGGCTGCTCGGCGGGAGTTGGGATATGGAATGCTGCGGTCTCAAGCCCTCGCATGGATTGGCGTGGCGCCCGGGACTTGGGTCGCCTTTGTCCGCCTCGCGCGGCGGGACGGGCACGCTTGGGGGAGCGCATGGCCGACGAGGGATACGACTGGACGGACGAGGGTGAGAAGGCCGTCTATCGGCAGGCCGTTCTCGACTGCCTGGACGACAGACGGCTGAGCGAGCTGCTGGAGCTGCGGCCGGTGATCACTCGTGAGGTCGTGGTGGAAGCGATGTGTTCGTCTCCCCGCGTCGCGAGGATGCTGGGAAACGGCGTCGGGTCCAGTCGGTCGTCCGCGCACTCGCTGTACCGGACCGTTCATGTGGCCGCAGCTCCGTACCGGTGGATGATGCCCGAGAGCAGGTCGCCGCGCGAGCTCTTCTCCGACGAGAATTTCACGACATGGGCGCTTCTGGCGGTCGGCGGGAGTGTCGGGGGCGTCTTCTTCCTGCGGGCAGGAGCATGGTGGGCCTCCACGATCTACTCCCTCGTCGTCCTTCTCCTCCTCCTGGGCCTCCCCCTCCGCGGTTTTGTCAGACGAGTCGTCCACGCCCTTCCCGCCGCGGAGTTCCGTCACCGGCGAAGACGTGGCGTCCAGTCCGTGGTGTGGTCGCCCTGGGTGTTCCCGCTGTGGGTCGCCGAGAAGACAGCCGAGGCCCGCTGGGTCGGGCAGCTGGGCCGTGACGATCTCCACAAGGAGGTGACACGGGCGGTCGAGGAACTCCTCGGCGAGGACGTCGGAACGCTCCTGGTCCCCAGCACCTACGACGGCCTCAGTTCCCCGCGTCACAGCTCCTACTTCGTCGAAAGCGGCCCTTCGGCCGAACTTGCCCGGAAGATGGGCCAGTTGTCCGGTGGGACCATCGCTCTCAGCGGGCCGCGCGGTGTGGGCAAGACGACGCTGATGGAACACGGCGTGCGGGACGGGGACTTCGCCGTGTTCGCCCACGCGCCCGCCGCCTACGCACCGTACGACTTCCTGACCTCGTTGTTCGTCAGCGTCTGCCGGCAGTACGTCAGCAGGGCCGGTTACGACGCACCGGAGTTCGTGCGGCTGTCGTACCTGCACAGGACGCTGCGCCGCGCGACCCGGCCACTCGGGCGCCTGCGCACCCGACTCGCCTATGTGCTGCCCGCCGCCGTGGTGGTGGCCATCGGTCTCCCCAGCGTCACCAGATGGCTGCTGGACGAGGACCAGAGGCGTTTGACGAGGCGGTATCTGGCACCGGGATGGGATCGGACCGTCGACTTCTTCGGAGATGTCTCGACCGACAGGGTGCCACTGGCCACCGTGTCCTTCGCCTTCCTGGCCATGCTGCTGTGGGTGGTTCCCCAACTCCGGTCGGCTGCCAGTTGGTTGAGGAGACCGGTGAAGGCGCTCCTGTCCTGGGGCGTTTTCTCGTTCACGTTCGGCCCCCTCCTGTTCCTCCTGACATTCAAAGACGGCCCGTGGCAAGCGCTCCTGTTCGCCCCCTGGCTCCTGTGCTGTCTCGTCGCCATCGGCACCGAGACCAGCCCGCCCCTGCGCATAGGCCGGTGGACCATGAGCACGAACTGGATCTGGGGTCCGCTCGCGGTGCTGCTCCCCTGCGTTTTCCTGGAGCGGCTCTTCACCGACAGGACCGCCCGTGCCCTCCTCGTCGACGCCGATGGTGGGGCGCGTATCTACCTGTTCCTGCTCGGCATGCTGTTCCTTCTGCTGCCTCAACGGTCATGGTCCGTTCCCCGTCGCGCTCCCGGACTCGTCACCACCTGCCGCAACCACCTCTACCGCCTCCAGACAACCCAGAGCTCCAGCGCCGCCCTCACCACAGGCGCCGCCCAACTCTTCGCCCTGGGCAGTGGGCACACCACCTCCGTGACCACCGTCCCGCCCAACTACCCGGCCCTGGTGGGTGAGTTCAGGCAGCTCCTCGCGGACATCGGGCAGGACGAGTACGCGAAGGGCAACCGCGTCGTCGTCGCCATCGACGAAGTCGACCGGCTCGGCAGCGACAGCCTGGCTCTCGCCTTCCTCGCCGAGATCAAGGCGATCCTCGGCGTGCCACACGTGCACTATCTGATCTCCGTCGCGGAGGACGTGGGCGCGGCCTTCGTGCGGCGCGGGCTGCCGCACCGGGACGTCACGGACAGTTCCCTGGACGACGTGGTCCACGTAGCCCGCTGCTCGCTCGCCGAATCCGCGGAGATCCTCAGGAAACGGGCGCCGGGCATCGGCGAGGCGTACATCGTCCTGGCCCATGCCCTGTCCGGCGGCATCCCGCGCGACCTGATCCGCTACGGCCGCCGGCTGCTGGAGATACGGCTCGTCACGGAGCAGGCCGAACTGCCCGACATATCGCAGGCGTTGATCATCGAGGAGCTGTCGGAGACCCTGGCCGGCTTCCGTACCCTGCTCGCCAAGCAGCAGTGGACGCCCGGAACCCAGGGCGTGCTGGGTTCGTTCCGCAGTCTCGCCGCGCATCTGAGGGTCGCCTGCCCCTGCCCGGAGCCGGTCCAGCAACTGCGCGGCGCGTTGGCGCACTTCGTCGCGTACGAGGCGGAGGGCCTGCCCGAGAACTCCCGGGGTCTGATCGACGAGGCAGCCGTCTACGCCTATCTCTCGCTCACGCTGCTGGACATCTTCGGCGGACCGGGCTTCACCCAGCGCCGAACGGAGGCCGCGCGCCTCTCACCCGACGGAAACCCCGACCTGCTCGCCGAGGCCCGCCAGGAACTGGCCGTGTCGCCGTACAGCACACGGCCGTTGATCGACGGCATCCGGCGGGCCTGGCAGCTCGACCCGGTGTCCGCACAGGGGCCGCGGCCGGCGGTCATGATCCCGCCGCCCCGCGGCACAGCCTGCACGGCGGGGCATCACCCCGGCATCTGACCGGCCTACTCCGCCGGCGCCACCCCGGCGCGGAGGAGTCCGTAGGTGTACGCGTCCTCCAGCGCCTGCCAGGACGCGGCGATGACGTTCTCCGCGACGCCCACCGTCGACCACTCCCCCGCGCCGTCGGACGTGGAGATCAGGACGCGGGTCGTGGAGGACGTGCCGTGGACGCCTTCCAGGATGCGGACCTTGTAGTCGACGAGGTCGAGCTTGGCGAGCTGGGGGTAGATCTTCTCCAGGGCGACCCGGAGGGCGCGGTCCAGCGCGTTGACCGGGCCGTTGCCCTCGGCCGTGGCGACGATGCGCTCGCCCTTGGCGTACAGCTTGACCGTGGCCTCGTTGGCGTGGCTGCCGTCGGGGCGGTCCTCGACGATCGCGCGCCAGGACTCGACCTCGAAGTAGGAGCGGGCCTTGCCCTCCGCCTCGGCGCGCAGGAGGAGTTCGAAGGACGCGTCGGCCGCCTCGTAGGTGTAGCCCTTGAGTTCGCGCGCCTTGACCCGGTCGACGACCCGGCCGACCAGCTCGCGGTCGCCGCTGATGTCGACGCCGAGTTCCTTGCCCTTGAGCTCGATGGAGGCGCGGCCCGCCATGTCGGAGACCAGCATCCGCATGGTGTTGCCGACCTGCTCGGGGTCGATGTGCTGGTACAGGTCCGGGTCGACCTTGATCGCGGAGGCGTGCAGGCCGGCCTTGTGGGCGAAGGCCGATACGCCGACGTAGGGCTGGTGCGTGGACGGCGTGAGGTTCACTACCTCGGCGATCGCGTGGGAGATGCGGGTCATCTCGCGGAGCTTGCCGTCGGGCAGCACCTTCTTGCCGTACTTCAGCTCCAGGGCGGCGACCACCGGGAAGAGGTTGGCGTTGCCGACGCGCTCGCCGTAGCCGTTCGCCGTGCACTGGACGTGGGTCGCGCCCGCGTCGACGGCGGCGAGGGTGTTGGCGACCGCGCAGCCCGTGTCGTCCTGGGTGTGGATGCCGAGCCGGGCGCCGGTGTCGGCGAGGACGGTGGCGACGACCGCCTGGACCTGTGCCGGGAGCATCCCGCCGTTGGTGTCGCAGAGGATCACGACTGACGCGCCGGCCTCGGACGCCGTACGGACGACGGCCTTCGCGTACTCGGGGTTGGCGCGGTAGCCGTCGAAGAAGTGCTCGCAGTCGACGAAGACGCGGCGGCCCTGGGCGGTCAGGTGGGAGACGGTGTCGCGGACCATCTCCAGGTTCTCGTCGAGGGTGGTGCGCAGGGCCAGTTCGACGTGCCGGTCGTGGGACTTGGCGACGAGGGTGATGACGTCGGCGCCGGAGTCCAGGAGCGCCTTGACCTGCGGGTCCTCGGCGGCCTTGGCGCCGGCGCGGCGGGTGGCGCCGAACGCGACGAGCTGGGCGTGCTTGAAGTCGATCTCCTGCTGGGCGCGGGCGAAGAACTCGGTGTCCCGCGGGTTGGCGCCCGGCCAGCCGCCCTCGATGAAGC
This sequence comes from Streptomyces sp. W16, assembly GCF_033194735.1. Taxonomy (NCBI): domain Bacteria; kingdom Bacillati; phylum Actinomycetota; class Actinomycetes; order Kitasatosporales; family Streptomycetaceae; genus Streptomyces; species Streptomyces sp. W16. Next base: position 23,566 of record NZ_JAWOAI010000032.1, on the reverse strand, counting down.
CAACGCCGAAGTCGTCCAGGTGCCGGGCGATGGCCAGCTTGTCCGCGACGGTGAGGTTGATGCCCTCCCGCTGCGCGCCGTCACGCAGGGTCGTGTCGAAGACGTGGAACGCATCGTCGAGTGCGCTGGTTTCCGTCATGGTGTCTGGCTCCTGAGGATCTGAATCTCGGTCTGTACCGGAATGACCGGCTCCACCGTCCCTCAATGATCCCTCGCACTGCTTTTCCGGCTGGAGGTGGGCCAGAAAAGCGAAAAACCCCTCGCGGGTGCGAGAGGTCTGCGCGCGGGTCGAGAGACGACGGTGATCGCCTGTACCTGGTCGTACGAGGCGGTCACTGCGGACCGGCGCGCCTGCTGCCAATAATCGTGGCGAACGAGAACACGGGGGCAGTCTGGCACAGCCCCCGTGCTCCGCTCATGTGCGTCTCAGGATGCGGTCGATCACTTGAGGTGACGTACGTAGACGTGCGTGGTGTCGTAGGTGTCGCCGGGCACCAGGTCGGTGGCCCAGCTGCTGAAGGCGACCGTGCGGCCGTGCCGGTCGATCACCGGGAAGTCCGCGCCGTCAGTGCTCGGACCGCCGGCCACCGCGGGGCTGGCGAGCACCGTGCGCCCGGTGCGCAGATCCCGCACGTACGCCTGCCCCTCGGCACCCGGGCTCCCCGCTACGTACACGAGGTACCGGCTGTCGGCGCTGAGCTGCGGATAGGCGGTGTAGGCGGTCGGTCCCGCACCGTCGATACGGCGCAGCTTCCCCGTCCTCAGGTCGCGGATGAAGACGTTGTGCGAGTTGTTGGTGTCGTCAGGCGTCAGCTGCGAGTCCAGCGAGTTGAACACCGCGTACCGTCCGTCGGCGCTGATCTGCGGGAACTCGGTCTGCGCGTCGGACACCCTGCCGTCCGGCGCCTGGTCGGCCCAGAACAGTTTCCCGCTCGGCACGTCACGGACGTAGGCGTCGCTCCAGTCGCCGCTGCTGGGGTACGGGACGAAGAACTGGTAGGCGACCCGGCTGCCGTCCGCGCTGATCGACGGGTTGATGGCCGCGGACTTCCGGGCGCCCTCGGCCGGCACCTGGCTGATGCGGACCCGCTCGCCGGTGACGCGATCGACGCGGTACACCCGGCTCCAACGGTCGCCCGCCGGCCCTTCGTCGCTCGTGTGCTGGGCGACGAAGGCGACATAGCGGCCGTCGGCACTGATCGCGGGCGAGCCGATGGCGTTGTAGCCCGTGTCGACGGCGTTGTTCAGCCGCTGGAGGGCGCCGGTCCTCAGGTCCTTGACCCACACCGAGTTGTCGTCGCCGTCGTAGGTCTTGGTCGAACTGAACGCCAGATAGCGGCCGTTGGCGCTCAGACTGACGTCCAGGACGTGACCGTCCCACGCGCCGCCGTCCGCGGTGACGCTCACCAGGAGGGTGGTGCCGGTCTTCAGGTCGCGTACGAAGGCGTCCTCGGTGCCGTTGGTGTCGCCCGCGACGAGGTTGTCGGCGCGGGAGACGAAGGCCAGGTGGCGGCCGTCCGCGCTCAGGCTCTGGTGGTTGGAGACGCTGTTGCCGTCCGCGCCGTCCGGGGCCACGCTCGCCTTCTCGGTGTGCGGTGTGTGCGGTGTGTGCGGAGCCCTGGGTGCGGCGCTCGCCGTGGTCGCCGTCAGTGTCGCCGTGGCGGCGGCCAGGGCCAGGGCGAGCGCGAGGGCTCGCTTGTTGCCGTGCATGGTTGTTCCCCCGTAGTGGTTGCTGCTTGTCACTGCACTGTCCGCAGGAAGACGTCCGACACCCCGTTGGTGTCCCCCGCCACCAGATCGGGTGACGCCGACTCGAACGCGACGACCGTGCCGTCGGCGTTGACGGACGGGTGCCCGGCCGGGAGGTCGTCGCGGTGGCCCCGGACGTCGACGCTGATCAACTGGGTTGTGCCGGTGGTCAGTTCACGCAGGTATACGGCCCCGCCCCGGACGTAGGCGACACGCGTGCCGTTCCCGGAGAGCGAAGGCTGCGTGCCCTTGACCCGGGTCGTGGTCCCTGCGTCGAGGTCGCGGACGTACACGAACTGGCCGTGCTGGAAGGCGATCTTGCGGCCGTCGTCGGCGAGGGAGGGCCCCGACGCGTGGTCGCCGGCCTTCTCCAGGGTGCCGGTGTCCAGGTCACGGACGTAGACGGCACCGCCCTGCTCGAAGGCGACGTACCGGCCGTTGTAGTTGATGGCCGGGTTGCCCGCCGCCTCGCCGGTGGGCGCGCTGACCACGTCGACGGTGCCGCCGTTGAACTTGAAGCGGTAGACGCGGGGTTGGGGGTGCGGGTCGGTGTCGGTGGCCGGCAGCGTGGCCGCGTAGGTGATCCACTGGCAGGTGGGGTCCACCGCGGGCTGTCCCATCCAGGTGAAGCGGATGCCCTGGTAGGAGGAGATGCCGGTCAGTTTGCCGACCGAGCGGTTGCGGACGAAGACCTCGGGGGCGCCGTCCGTCGCGTGCGGCGCCACGTAGCCGACCATGCGGCCGTTGGCGCAGGGTGTGCCCTCGGACGAGGGTTTCTGGGTGGTGGAGTTGACCTCGGAGATCCCGCCGGACGCGTTGACGAACACGTTGCCGTCCGAGGTGAAGGAGACGGTCCGGCCGTCCGCCATCACCGGGTCGTGGGACGCGGCGGCGAGCTGCTGTCCGTCCCGCGTCGTGCTGATCCGTTCGGTGACCGACGGCATCGGGGCCGGGTTCTTACCGAGTCCGCCCGAGAAGACGAACACGTCCGTCTCCCTGTTGGTGTCGCCCGGCACCAGATGGGACGCGGCCGAACTGAACGCCACCGCACGCCCCTTGGCGGCCAGCCCCTGCTCTCCCGGCACGGCGTACGGCGAGAGGACGGCACCGCGCAGCCCCGTCCGCAGGTCACGCACCCGCACGCCGTCCTCGCCCGCGACGACCGCGTACCGGCCGTCCGCCGTGGCCGCCTGGGACTGTCCCTCGGCCACCCGCCGTGACTCGCCGGTGCGCAGGTCGTGCACGTACAGACCGCCGTCGGCGTCGAAGAGGACGCGGTTGCCGTCGGCGGTGATACGGAGCAGGTAGGCCGCGCCGAGGCCCTGGTCGACCTGGGTCCGCTCGCCCGTCTTCCGGTCCCTGACGAAGATGTCGGCCGGGTCCGTCTCGGAGTCGGTGTGGATGCCGTACGCGACCCGCTCGCCGTCGCCGCTCACCGAGGCCCCGTTCTTGTCGCCCTCCTCGGCCGGTGAGACCAGTGTGTCGGTGCCGGTGGCCGTGTCACGGACGTACAGGAGCCGGAAGTTCGACGAGCCGTTGCGGTTGCCGATGGTGTACGCGACGTGCGTGCCGTCCGGGCTGATCGACTGGGCGCGGCCCAACTCGTTGGATCCGGGCGGGTTCTCGGGCCACAGCCGCTCGGTGCGGCCGGTGGCGCTGTCGTACAGGTACGGCGCCAGGAACCGGGTGCCGGCGGAGAAAGCGACGCGGCTCCCGTCGTCGCTCAGCATCGGCGAGCCGTAGATGTTGCCACTGCCCAGGTCGATCCTGGTGACCGCGCCGGTGCCCAGGTCCTTCTCCAGCAGGCACGGGCTGAACTCCGCGCAGCCGAAGCTCGGCGCGCTGGACACGAACGCGACATGGCGGCCGTCGGCGCTGATCGCCGGGTCGCCCGAGGATCCGTCGGCCTGACTGCCGTCGGCGGCCGTGCTCACTCGCTCCGTGCGGGCTGTGTGCGGTGCGGCGGACGCGGCGGTCGGCGAGATGAGTGCGAGCAGCAGCGTCACCCCTAAGCCGACGCCGGACACACCTGTGGCTCTGGACATGCTTCCCCCTGAGATCCCCGTGGACGCTTCTCCCCCGGCCCTGCGCCGAGGGCTCCTTTTTGAGGCAAACGCACCACGCGCTACAGGGTCAATCGGCCGTATTGCGTACAACCGGGACGGAAGGTCACGCGTCCGCGAGAAGCCCCTCCTCCAGGAACTCCCTTACGTGGCCGAGAACTTGCGCCCGGTCCGTGCCGCGCAGCCCGATCGCCACATGGATGGAGAAGCCGTCGAGGAGGGCGCGGAGACGGGCGGCGAAACGGTCGGGGTCGACACGGCGGAACTCGCCGCGCGAGACGCCTTCCGCGATCAGGGCGACGAGGTCGCGGTGCCAGACGCCCTCGATGGCGGCCTGCCGGTCGCGGGCCTCGTCATCGGCGTTCTGCGAGCGGTTCCAGACCTCCAGCCAGAGCGTCCAGTGCGGATCACGGTGACCGTCCGGGACATACAGGTCGACGTACGCGTCGAGGCGTTCGCGGACCGTCGCCGCCGTGCGGGTGAGCAGGCGTCCGCGTTCGGCGCCGAGCCTGCCCTCGCTCCACTCCAGGGTCTGGAGCAGCAGTTCGTCCTTGGAGTGGAAGTAGTAGAGGAGATGGCCGCTGCTCATACCGACCTCGCGGCCGAGCGCCGCCATGGTGAGTTTCTCCAGACCGCGTTCGGCGATCATGCCCATGGCTGCGGCGAGCACGTCCTCGCGCGGCGGCGCGTTCTTCCGCGCACCGGCCATCGCCCGCCTCCCTCTCGCTGTTTTCAGACCCTCGGCTGCTGTTGGGTGATGCAGTGGATGCCGCCACCGCCCGCGAAGATCGTACGGGCGTCCACGAGCGTCACCGTCCGCTCGGGGAAGAGGCGCCGGAAGACACCGGCCGCGAGCTCGTCGTGCGGGTCGTCGAAGGCGCAGAGCACGACCCCGCCGTTGCAGAGGTAGTGGTTGATGTAGGAGTAGTCGACCCAGTCGCCGTCCTCGTCCTTGAGGACGGTCGGCGCCGGTACCTCCACGACCTCCAGACGGCGGCCCTTCGCGTCGGTCTCGGCGCGGAGGAGGGCGAGGTACTCCTGGGAGCGGGCGTGGTCCGGGTGGGCCGGGTCGCGCTGGCTGTGGACCAGTACGGTGCCGGGCCGGGCGAAGGCCGCGACGATGTCGACGTGGCCCTGGGTGCCGTAGACGCCGTAGTCGCCGGTGAGACCGTGCGGGAGCCAGATGGCCTTGGTGGTGCCGAGCCTGGCGTGGATCTCCGCCTCGACCTGCTCGCGGGTCCAGCCGGGGTTGCGGCCGGCGCCGAGCTGGACCGTCTCGGTGAGCAGGACCGTGCCCTCGCCGTCGACGTGGATCGCGCCGCCCTCGTTGACGAGTGTGCTGCTGAGTGCGGGTACTCCGGCCAGGTCGGCGACATGGCGGGCGATCTTGGAGTCGTGCTCCCAGCGGGCCCACTCCTGGGCGCCCCAGCCGTTGAACGTCCAGTCCACGGCGGCCAGTTCACCGTTGCCGTCGGTGACGAACGTGGGGCCGATGTCCCGCATCCAGGCGTCGTCGAGGTCGCGCTCGACCAGGTCGACGTCCGGGCCGAGCAGTTCGCGCGCCGACTCGCCCTGGCCCGGCCCGTGCACCATCGTCACCGGTTCGAAGTGGCGCACGGCGCGGGCCACGGACGCCCAGGCCGTTCGGGCCTCCGCCAGTTCCTCGTCGGTGGTGAAGGTGGGGTTGGGTCCGGGCCAGGCCATCCAGGTGCGCTCGTGCGGGGTCCATTCGGGCGGCATACGGAAGCTCATCAGAAGTCCTAAGTCTCAAGTTCTGAGTTCTAGAGAAAGTAGAGGCGGTTGAGGGAGACGGACTCGGCCGGCTCCGAGCGCAGCGGTTCGCCGTCGAGGGTGACCAGGCCGGTGCGCTGGTCGACGTCGACCGCGCCGGTACGGGAGTTGAGCCGCAGGTCGGCGGGCCCGATGCCACGCGTGCCGCGAACTGCCACCCGGCGGCGGCGAGTCGGCATCGCGTCGTCGCCCTGGTCCAGGGCCGCCTGCGCGACGAAGGCCACGGAGATGTCGGCGGGGGTCGAGCCGTGCGCGCCGAACTGCGGTCCCAGGACAAGGGGTTCGCAGGTGTCGGTCGCCGCGTTGGGGTCACCGACCACGCCGTAGGCCGGGAATCCGGACTTCAGCACCAACTGCGGTTTCGCGCCGAAGTACTCGGGCCGCCACAGCACGAGGTCGGCGAGCTTGCCGACCTCGATCGATCCCACCTCGTGCGAAAGTCCGTGCGCGATCGCGGGGTTGATGGTCAGCTTGGCGATGTAACGCAGGACGCGTTCGTTGTCGTGACCGACATCCGGGGCGCCGAGTTCGGCCTTCATCTTCCCGGCCATGGCGAACGTACGGCGCACGGTCTCACCGGCCCGGCCCATGCCCTGCGCGTCGGACGAGGTGATGCCGATCGCGCCCAGGTCGTGCAGCACGTCCTCGGCGCCCATCGTCCCGGCGCGGATACGGTCGCGGGCCATCGCGGCGTCGCCGGGCAGGTCGGTCTTCAGGTCGTGGACGGAGACGATCATGCCGTAGTGCTCGGCGACCGCGTCCCGGCCGAAGGGCAGGGTGGGGTTGGTGGAGGAGCCGATGACGTTCGGAACTCCCGCCATTTTCAAGACGTTCGGCACATGCCCGCCGCCGCAGCCCTCGATGTGGAAGGCGTGGATCGTGCGGCCCTCCAGCACGCGCAAGGTGTCCTCGACGGACAGGCACTCGTTCAACCCGTCGCTGTGCAGGGCGACTTGGACGTCGTACTCCTCGGCGACCCGCAACGCCGTGTCCAGCGCGCGGGTGTGGGCGCCCATGTCCTCGTGCACCTTGAAGCCGCTGGCCCCGCCCTCGGCCAGCGCCTCGATCAGCGGCGCGTCCGAGGACGACGAACCCCGGCCCAGGAAGCCGATGTTGACCGGCCAGGCGTCGAAGGCGTTGAAGGCGTGGCGCAGCGCCCAGGGCGAGTTGACGCCGACGCCCCACACCGGGCCGAACTCCTGCCCGATGATCGTGGTCACGCCGGAGGCGAGGGAGGCCTCCATGATGCGCGGCGACAGCAGGTGCACATGGGTGTCGACGGCGCCGGCGGTGGCGATGAGCCCCTCGCCGGACACGATCGAGGTTCCGGTGCCGACGACGACGTCGACCCCGTCGAGGGTGTCGGGGTTACCGGCCCGCCCGATGGAGCAGATTCGCCCTTCCCTGATCCCGATGGACACTTTCCGGACACCCTGCACGGCGTCGATCACGACCACGTTGCTGACGACCACGTCACAGGTCTCGCGCACGGCGGCGGCCTTGAGGTGCAGTCCGTCGCGGGCGGTCTTGCCGAAACCGGCGAGGAACTCGTCGCCGTAGCGCTGCGAGTCGGACTCGACGCGGATCGTCAGACCCGAGTCGCCGAGGCGGACACGGTCACCGGCGCGGGGGCCGTGGGTGGCGGCGTACTCGTACGGGTTCACAGCTCAACTCCCAGGTAACCGCAGGCAGTTGCCCGGCGCAGCGCCTCTTCCTTGGCGCCCGGCGCGTCCAGCGGGCCGTCGACGAGCCCGGCGAAACCGATCGCGATCCGCTCGCCGCCGATCGGCAGCAGACCGACCTCGGCGCTCTCGCCCGGGCCGAAACGGACGGACGATCCGGCGGGTACGGCGAGCCGCATGCCGTAGGCCTCGGCGCGCGGGAAGTCGAGGCGCGGGTTGGCCTCGAAGAAGTGGAAGTGGGAGGTCACGGAGACGGGGACGGTCGCGGTGTTGGTGACCGTGACGCGGACGACGGCCTCGGGCTCGGCGTGCGCGGGCCCAGGCAAGAGCGCACCCGGAGCCTCACCGCCGAGTCCGCCGCCGATGGGGTCGGAGACGACCGCGAGCCGGGAACCGTCGTCGAAGACGGCCTCGACATGGACCTCGGTGACGACATCGGCGACACCCGGCAGCACGTCGTCGGGGCCTAGTACGGAGCGGGCGCGCTCGATGGCCTCGGCCAGTCGCCTCCCGTCGCGGGCGGCCTCGCAGACGGTGTCCGCGATGAGCGCGGTGGCCTCCGGCACGTTGAGCCGGAGGCCGCGCGCCTTGCGGGCGCGGGCCAGTTCGGCGGCCGAGAACAGCAGCAGCCGGTCGCGTTCCGTCGGGGTCAGTCTCATCCCGTGTCCCTCCTTTAGAGCATCACTCTAAACGGTAAAGCCCGTTTCCGAAACGCTTGACGCGCCACCTGCGTCCGGTCCACATTGAGCGTCACTCTAAGAATGAGGTGACCCACCATGCCGATAGAACAGCGCGGCGTCGACACCGTCCCCGACGAGGAGCGCACCAGCGGTCCGCGTGACCTCGTGTCGATCCTGCTCGGCTCCAACCTCTGTCTCGGCGTGATCATCTTCGGCTGGCTGCCGCCGTCCTTCGGCCTCGGCTGGTGGGCCTCGGTCTCGTCGATCGTCGCGGGCACGGTGGTCGGGACGGTGTTCACGGCACCGCTGGCCCTGGTCTCCCTGCGCACCGCCACCAACCTCTCGACGTCGTCCGGCGCCCACTTCGGTGTGCGGGGCCGCCTGGTCGGCTCGGTCGTGGGCCTGCTCTTGGCCCTCGGCTACACCGCGCTGACCGTGTGGATCGGCGGCGATGTGATGGTGGGCGTGCTGGGACGGCTGTTCGGACTCCCGGCGGGCGGGGCGTCGTACGCCGTCGTGTACGCGCTGCTCGCCGGGGCGACCGTCGCGGGCGCCGTCTACGGCTACCGGGTGCTGCTCACGATGTCCCGCGTGCTCTCGGTCGGCATGACGGCACTGCTGATCCTGGGCGTGATCGCGTACGCCCCGCACTTCACGACCGCCGCGCTGCCGGGGGCGGGCGGCTATCTGCTGGGCGGGTTCTGGCCGACGTGGTGTCTGGCGACGGTGGCGGCGGGACTGTCCGGCCCGATCGCCTTCATCACCCTCCTCGGCGACTACACGCGCTACATCTCCCCGACCCGCCACACCTCCCGCCGGGTCCTGCACGCGACCTGGCTCGGCCTGATCGCCGGCCTCCTCGTCCCCCAACTCTTCGGCACGTTCACGGCGTTCGGGGCGCGGGCGGCCCTCGACTACGCGGGCCCGCTGGTGTCGGCGTCCCCCACCTGGTACCTCGTCCCGCTCCTGCTCGCCGCCTCCGCCGGCTCGGTGGGCAACGCCGGGCTGATGCTCTACTCCATGGGCCTCGACCTGGACGCCATCCTGCCGCGCGCCTCCCGGGCGAGGGCCACCTGCACGGTCGCGATCGTCGCCACGGTGTGCGTGTTCGTCGGCCACTACGCCTGGAACGCGCAGTCGGCGATGACGTCCTTCGTGCTGCTGTTGACGGCGATCGGCACGCCGTGGGCGGTGATCACGCTCATCGGGTTCGTGCGGTGCGGGGGAATGTACGACGCGGACGCCCTCCAGGTCTTCAACCGGCGCTCGCGGGGCGGGATCTACTGGTACCGGGCGGGCTGGCACGTCCAGGCGGTGATCTCCTGGGCGGTGGGCGCGGGGGTCGGGCTGCTGGCGGTGTCCTTGCCGTCGTACGAGGGGCCGTTGCTGTCGTTGACGGGTGGGGTGGACTGCAGCTTCTTGTTGTCGGGGGTGGTGGGAGGCGTGGTGTACACGGTGCTGCAGCGCGGGGCGCGTCCTGTCGAAAGCCCAACCACCTCAGCCCGTCCGGCGTTTGAGGACGAGGCCGTTTAGGCCGAGGCGGGGGTCTGGGGGCGCAGCCCCCGGCAACGCCGGCACGAACACCGGGCACCCGATCACCCGGCCAGCCCCGGCAGGAACTCGCTCAAGCCGAACGCGGGCTTCAGGTCCGTGAACCACGTCGCGCTCTCGTCGTAGGCCGCGAAGAACGGGCGGTCGACCAGGGCCGGATCACGGGCCTGGATCAGGTGCAGCACGAAGACCTTCTCGCCGGCGACCTCCGCGATTCCGTCGACGCAGACCTTGCCCGGCATCGCGGACATGACCGGGCCGCGGACCGTGCGGGCGAGGCCTGAGACGCGGGCGTAGGCGTCGCGGAAGATCTGGTGGCCGCGGGCCAGCGGGACGCCGAAGTAGCCCTGGGGGCCGGTGTCGCGCTCCACGAACTGGTAGTACGGCACCGCGCCGAGCGTGGTCGTCTCGTCCCACAGTTCGGCCCAGGCCTCGGCGCTGTCGTTGATGCCGGCCACCAGCGGGCCCTGGCAGCGGATCACGGCGCCCGTACCCCGTACCCGGCGCATCGCCTCCCGTACGACCGGCGGGCGCAGCTCCTGCGGGTGGGTGAAGTGGGCCATCAGCGCCAGGTGACGGCCGCTCGCCACCACCTTCTCGAAGAGGCGCAGCAGGTCGTCGGCGTCGCGGTCGGTCGTGAAGCGGTACGGCCAGAAGGCGAGGGACTTGGTGCCGATACGGATCGAGCGGATCGTGTCGATCTCTAGGAGGGGGTCGACGTAGCGGCTCAACACCTCCGTGCTCATGACCAAGGGGTCGCCGCCCGTGATCAACGCGCTGGTGACCTCGGGGTGGGCCTTGAGGTAGGCGGTGGTCGTGCCGATGTCGTCGGTGGCGATGCGGAGTTCGGACTCGCCGACGAACTGGGGCCAGCGGAAGCAGTACGTGCAGTAGGCGTGGCAGGTCTGGCCCTGGCGCGGGAAGATCAGCACCGTTTCGGGGTACTTGTGCTGGAGGCCGGCGAGGCGTTCGCCGTCGTGCACGGGCACATTGGCGTCCAGCTGGCCCGAGGGGTGCGGGTTCAGCTTCATCCGGATCTCGTGGGCCGTGCGCAGGACTTCGGCCTTCGGCGCCTCCTGGGAGAGGAGGTCCGCCATCTGCTTGAGGTCGGGTTCGGGCAACATCCCGGCCTGCGGGAACGTCAGCCGGAAGATCGGGTCGTCCGGCACCGCCGACCAGTCGATCAACTCGTCCACGACATACGTGTTCGTACGGAACGGCAGGACCGAGGAGACGGCCCGCAGGGCGAGCCGTTCGGCGGCCGACAGGGACACGCGTTTCAGCAGGCCGTCCAGGTCGCGGGGTGTGAAGGCGCGAAATCGGGTGCTCGTGTGTGGTGGAGCGAGGTGGAGCGCTGAACTCATTGGTGCAGGGCCTCTATTCCGTGACCAGGACCGCCGGCCGCAATTCGACGAATGCGGTCGCCGTCGCATCGTACTTCTCCGCGAAGTGCTGCCTGAGCAGCTCATGCAGGTCGCTCTCGTCGTCCACGACGATCAGTTCGTGGGCACCCGGCACGGTCAAGTTCTCGCTGTACGCGGAGAGTTGGTCGAGACGGTGGCGTGCCATGTACGAGACGACGTCGTGCCCGGCGATGTACAGGCCGTCGTCGACGTGGACGAAGCGGCAGGTGAACTCCCGGCGGCCGTCGGTCGCGTCGACGAGGGTGACGGGCAGGTGGGTGAACCGTTCCATCGGTTTGCTCTGCTGCCACAGTTCGTCGAAGCGCTGCTCGACGAAGGCGCCGAGCGGGGAGCGGACGGCGACTTCGAGTTGGACGCCCTCGCCGGAGAGGCGGCCGACGGTGAGGAAGGAGACCAGGGAGCGTTCGTCCCAGCGGTAGAGGGTGACGCCCGGGGAGGTCGAGCAGAGCCGGACTTCGAGGAACTGGCGCGAGGTGTCGTCGAGTCGGCGCGCGAAGTGACCGAGCGTGCGCAGGTTGCGCAGGATGTCGCGGCGGATGTCGGCGCTCTGCTCGCCGAGTTCACGGCCGCGCAGGATGACGGCGAGGGAATCGGGGTCGAGGAGCAGGATCTGCACCCGGGCGCCGTGCGCGGTGGCGGACCTGATGCCGCGGAAGAGGCGTTCGGAGTACTGCGGGCCGAACAGGTTGGAGAAGGTGTCGAGCACCTTCACGTTCGAGGTCGAGCCGTAGACCTGGGCGCTGAACCACTCGTAGTCGAGCCGGGTGTGTTCGCGGACCCGGCCCTCCTGGGCGCGGGAGATCAGCGGGCCGATGACGAAGACGGTGATGACGACGCCGACGATGTCGGTGCCCAGGTTGAGGGCGAGGTTCTCGCCGTAGTTGTCCATGTGCTTGGCGAACCACAGCAACAGGCCCGCGCCGGCGGCGAGCAGGAGGAGCACGGTGAGGCTCTGCGGTCGGCGCGGGGTGCGCAGGGCGCGGAGCAGCCAGCGCGGTCTCGCCAGCGGCGACCGTCCGTTCACCCGTGCTCCCTCCCCCGTGGATTCAGGAGATACCCGTACGGGGGAGGAGCTACGCGTCGAACCAACTTCCGGTGCTCGACCGGGAGTCGGGCTCAGCCCAGCGGGTGCATCCAGCCGTGCTTGTCGGCGGTGTCGCCGCGCTGGATGTCGAGAAGTGCCGCGCGGAGCTTCAGGGTGACCTCACCGGGTTCGCCGGCGGACTGCTGCCACTCGGCGCCGGTGCGCTTGACCGTGCCGACCGGGGTGATGACCGCGGCCGTACCGCAGGCGAAGACCTCGGTCAGGGTGCCGTTCTCCGAGTCGCGCTGCCACTGCTCGATGGAGATCCGGCCCTCCTCGGGCTCGTAGCCGAGGTCGCGGGCGAGGGTGAGGAGGGAGTCGCGGGTGACGCCCTCCAGGATGGAACCGGTGAGGGTGGGCGTGACGATCTTGTTGCCGTACACGAAGTACAGGTTCATGCCGCCGAGTTCCTCGACCCACTTGCGCTCGACCGCGTCGAGGTAGCAGACCTGGGCGCAGCCCTGCTCGGCGGCCTCGGCCTGGGCGAGGAGGGACGCGGCGTAGTTGCCGCCGGTCTTGGCGTCGCCCATGCCGCCGGGGACGGCGCGGACGTGGTCCTCGGAGACCCAAATGGAGACGGGCTTCACGCCGCCCGGGAAGTAGGCGCCGGCCGGGGAGGCGATGACGAGGAAGAGGTACTCGTTGGCGGGCTTCACGCCCAGGCCGACCTCGGTCGCGATCATGAACGGGCGCAGGTAGAGGGACTCCTCGCCGCCGTGCGCCGGGACCCAGTCGCGGTCCTGCTGGACCAGCACGTCACAGGCCTCGATGAACGTCTCGACCGGCAGCTCGGGCATGCCGAGGCGGCGGGCGGAGGTCTGGAAGCGGCGGGCGTTCTTCTCGGGGCGGAAGGTGGCGATGGAGCCGTCGGCCTGCCGGTAGGCCTTGAGTCCCTCGAAGATCTCCTGCGCGTAGTGCAGGGTCATGTTCGCGGGGTCGAGGGAGAGCGGGCCGTAGGGCACGAGCTGGCCGTCGTGCCAGCCGCGGCCCTCGGTCCACTTGATCGTCACCATGTGGTCGGTGAAGTGGCGGCCGAAGCCGGGGTTCGTCAGAATCGCGTCGCGCTCGGCGGCGGAAAGTGGCGAGGCCGAGGGCTTGAGCTCGATCGTGGGCGTCGTCATGAGTGGTTGTCCTTCACCGGTTGTGTGTGACGGGCCGCGCTCACGCCCCTCGACTGCCAGTGGCCAGTGTTAGGACGTCCGAGCATTCCCTCATTCCGCGGCTCCGCGTTCGATTATCGCGCGGGGAGGACCGTGGACGAAAACGGCGTGAATGCGACCCAGGGATGATGGTGGCACCCGGCGGGGACGTAAGAAAAGCCGCCGGGTGCGGTTGCGACCCGGCGGCTTCGAAATACTGCGAGAGATTTCGAGTAGTGCGGCGGGGTCAGCCGGCTACTCGTACGGCGAGCGCGTCGCCGATCTCGGTGGTGCTGCGGGCGGGCTTGCCGGTGCGCTCCGCGAGGTCGGCGGAGACGGCGTCCTCGATGCGGACGGCCTCGGGCTCGTAGCCGAGGTGGCGCAGCAGGAGGGCGACGGACAGGACCGTGGCGGTGGGGTCGGCCTTGCCCTGGCCCGCGATGTCGGGCGCGGAGCCGTGCACGGGCTCGAACATCGAGGGGAACTCGCCGGACGGGTTGATGTTCCCGCTCGCGGCGACGCCGATGCCGCCGGAGACGGCCGCGGCGAGGTCGGTGATGATGTCGCCGAAGAGGTTGTCGGTGACGATCACGTCGAAGCGGGCCGGGTCGGTGACGAGGTAGATCGTCGCCGCGTCCACGTGGATGTAGTCGGTGGTGACCTCGGGGAACTCGGCCGCGACCTTGTTGAAGACGTTCGTCCACAGGTGGCCCGCGAAGGTCAGCACGTTGTTCTTGTGGACCAGCGTGAGCTTCTTGCGGGGGCGGGCCTGGGCACGGGCGAAGGCGTCGCGGACGACGCGCTCGACACCGAAGGCCGTGTTGACGGAGACCTCGGTGGCGACCTCGTGCTCGGTGCCCTTGCGGATCGTGCCGCCGTTACCGGTGTACGGCCCCTCGGTGCCCTCGCGGATCACGATGAAGTCGATCTCCGGCGCACCGGCGAGGGGGGTCGCCACGCCCGGGAGCAGCTTGCTCGGCCGCAGGTTCACGTGGTGGTCGAAGGCGAAGCGCAGCTTGAGCAGGAAGCCCCGCTCAAGGACACCGGACGGGACACTCGGGTCACCGATCGCGCCCAGCAGGATCGCGTCGTGCGGCTTCAGCGCGGCCAGGTCGTCCTCGGTGAGGGTCTCACCGGTGGCGTGGTAGCGGCGGGCGCCGAAGTCGAACTCCTTGGTCTCCAGCTTCACATCCTGCGGAAGGACGGCGGAGAGGACCTTGAGACCTTCGGCCACGACTTCCTGACCGATGCCGTCACCGGGGATCACTGCGAGATCGATGCTGCGAGACATGCCCGACACCGTACTCCGCGTCCCATGGGATGACACCGGGCGTCCATGATGCGGACGCGCCCCGGCTACCGGTGTCGGCCGTTCGACGTACGTTCACCCTTACGCATGGCCACCGTTGGACTTGTGGGGGAGCTTCATCGACATGGAGACACCCGACGTCGGCATCCCGGAACACCTCGCGGTCCGGATGAGCATGGCCGAGCAGTACGAGTACCTGCGCACGAAGCTGACCCGGCGCCGCACGCTGGTGACGGCGGGCGCGGTGGCGACGGCCGGACTGCTGGCGGGTTGCGCCGGTAAGGCGACCACCGACGGCAAGGCGGCAGCCGCGCCCTCCCCCGCCACATCGAAGGTGCCCGGCGCGGTGGTCACCCCCTTCGGCCGCCATCTCGCCTTCGGCCCCGACCCGAAGACCGGGATGCGGATCTCCTGGCAGGTGCCGTTCGCGGTCAAGAAGCCGTATGTACGGGTGGGTTCGAAGCCCGACGACCTCAGCCGCCGGATCACCGCCGAGGTACGCGCCCTGCACACCCCCGGCCTGACCGGCGTCCGCCCCGCGGTGGAGCAGTACTACGTCCACGCGGCCCTGGACGGCCTCCGCCCCGGCACGACGTACTACTACGGCGTCGGCCACGAGGGCTTCGACCCGGCCGCCCCGGCCCACCGCTCGACGATCGGCTCGTTCCGTACGGCGCCGGCGAGCCCGGAGAAGTTCGTGTTCACGGCCTTCGGCGACCAGGGCGTGAGCAACGCGGCGGCAGCCAACGACCACGTGATCCTGCGCCAGAACCCCGCCTTCCACCTGCACGCCGGTGACATCTGCTACGCCGACACCAACGGCCAGGGCAAGAAGACGGACGGCTACGACCCGACGTACTGGGACCTGTTCCTCAAGCAGAACGAGGGCGTCTCCCGGTCCGTCCCGTGGATGGTGACGACCGGCAACCACGACATGGAGGCCTGGTACTCCCCCGACGGCTACGGCGGCCAGCTCGCCCGCTGGTCCCTCCCGGACAACGGCTTCGACCCGACGCACGCGCCGGGCGTGTACTCCTTCGTCTACGGCAACGTCGGCGTCGTGGCGCTCGACGCGAACGACGTGTCGTACGAGATCACCGCCAACCTCGGCTACACGGGCGGGAAGCAGACGAAGTGGCTGGACCGCAGGCTGCGCGAGCTGCGGGCGGCGAAGGGGGTCGACTTCGTCGTGGTCTTCTTCCACCACTGCGCCTACTCGACCTCGCAGCACGCCTCGGACGGCGGGGTACGGGCCGAGTGGCTGCCGCTGTTCGCGAAGCACCAGGTGGACCTGGTGATCAACGGACACAACCACGTGTACGAGCGGACCGACGCCATCAGGAAGGGCGCGGTCGGCAGGGCGGTGCCGATCGGCGCGTCCACCGATCCGACGCGGGACGGGATCGTCTACGTCACGGCGGGCGGCGGCGGCCGGGATCTGTACGGCTTCCCGGCGGGCGTCAAGGAGAGCTACGAGGGGCACGTCACCCGGCACGGGACGGTCGACACCGCGCAGTGGGCGAAGGGCCAGCACACCCAGGCCGAGACGGTGGAGTGGTCACGGGTGCGCTACCGGGGCTTCTCCCTCCTCTCAGTGGAGGCGGAGAGCGGCAGCACGCCCAGGCTCAAGGTGTCGGCGCTGGACCAGAACGGCAAGCGCATCGACCACTTCGAGGTGCGGCGCGGTCGGTGAGACCGCGCCGCACCCCGTGCGGGCGCGGCTCCCGGCTGTTGGTGGTGTTACTGCGGCTCAGTGGCCGGTCTCGCCGCCGTTGTCCCGGCGGTCGAGGGCGCGCTGGAGAGCAGCGGCGGCGTTCTTGCGCTCGGACTCGCTGGTGCGGGACACGTGGCGGACTCGGCGGCGGACGGTCGTCTCGGCCATGGAGAATCGACTCCTTCGATAATTCCTGGAGTGCTGAAGGGGGTTACGAGACGCCGGAGGGGGCGGGGAGCAGTGGACCGCAGGGGTTGCCTGCACGGTGTCCGGCTCACGACCGCCATTCGCTTGATCGAGCGAGACGTTCGGCTCCTACAAAGCTAGGACAGGACCGCGCATCTGTCTCCACAATTACTCGGACTTCCTACTATCTGAGACGGTGAATCGAGTCACACGGCGCTGACCTGCTGTTTCCTTCCGGCCCGCAGCTCGCGGACGAGTGCCCTGACGGCCGTCGTCGCCGCCAGTTCGGGAGTGGTCACATAGCCGACCGTCCGCGTGGGCCGCCCTGCCCCGAGATCGGTGACCTCGACCGAGGGCGGCGCCCCGGTGAGGGAGAGCCCGGGCATGATGGCCATGCCGAAACCGCTGCCCACCATGGCGAGCACCGCCCCGTCGTCCTCGGCGCGCACCGTCGCCGCCGGGATCCAGTCCTGCGCGGCCCACCAGGTGCGCGTGTACGAGGAGCAGTTCTCGGCCCAGTCGACCAGCGGCAGCGAGCGCGGCGCCGGGTGACCGGCCGGGTGCACCAGCGCGTACGGCTCTTCCAGGAGTACGTCGCCCACCAGGCCCGGCGGGACCAGCTGACCGGTGCCGACGGTCGCGATACCGAGGTCGGCCCGCCCCTCGGCCACCTCCCCGGCGGTGCCGGGCCCGATCTCGCGGACCACCCGCACGGTCGGCTCGATCCCGGGGTGGGAGACGGCGAGGCGCTCCAGCACCGGCGGCAGCAGATGCAGGGCCGCGCTCCGGAAGGCGGCGATGCGCAGCGGGCCGCCGACCACGGCCGCCTGGACGCCCCGCGTCTCGGTGACCATCACCTCCAGCATCCGCAGCACACGGCGTGCGTGCGCGACGGCCCGCGCACCGGCGGGCTTGGGCCTGGCACCGTACCGCCCGCGCTCGAACAGCACGACGCCCAGCTTCCGTTCGATGCCGCGCACCGCGTGCGAGACGGCGGACTGGGTGCTCCCGAGCCGGGCACCGGCGGCCGAGAAACCGCCCTCGTCGGCAACCGCGACCAGGGTCCTGAGCTCCTGCGGCGCAAGATCGACAGACTGCACTCCGGGTCTCCCACCTGCTGCTATGAGGACGATTCATGGACCGACTCGTTCCATGAGCGCAACCGTCTCCCCAACCCCCGCATTCCTGCCTACGGTCCCGTCCCATGACCAAGACCGACATCGCGCTCACCGTCCACCAGACGTCCCGCCCGACCGGCTTCCCCACCCCCGCCCATTTCCGCTTCGTGGAGTCACCCGTCCCGGAGCCGGCCCCGGGCACCGCCCTGGTCGAGAACCTCTACTGGTCCGTCGACCCCTACCACCGCGAAATGATGGACGGCGACTTCGAGTTGAACGCCCCGCTGGAGGGCCGCGCCCTCGGCCGGATCGTCGCCTCCCGTGATCCGGCACTGCCCGAGGGCGAGATCGTCTTCCACCGCGCGGGCTGGCGCACGCACTCGGTCCTGCGGCCCGAGGAGGTCCGCCGGCTCCCCCACCACGACGGGGTTCCCCTGTCCGCCTACCTGAGCGTGCTCGGCGGCACCGGCCTGACGGCGTACGTCGGCCTCACCCGGATCGCTCGACTCCGCGAGGGCGACGACGTGTTCGTGTCCGCGGCGGCGGGCGGAGTCGGCACGGCGACCGGACGCTTCGCGAGGCTGCTGGGGGCGGGCCGGCTGATCGGCAGCGCCGGCTCGGCGGAGAAGGTCAAGTACCTGACGGAGCACGTGGGTTACGACGCGGCCTTCGACTACCACGCCGCCCCCGTGGCCGAACTCCTCGCCGAGGCGGCCCCCGACGGCATCGACCTGTTCGTCGACAACGTCGGAGGCGACCATCTCGGCGCCGCCGTGGGCGCGTTGCGCGAACGCGGGCGGGTGGTGCGCATCGGCACGGTCGGCCAGTACAACACCCCGGACGCGCCGCCCGTGCTCTTCAACCACGCCGACATCGTGGAGAAGAGCCTGCGCGTCGAGGGCTTCCTGGTCCGCGATTACCGGGACGTGCAGGAGGAGTTGTACGAGTTCGCCGTACCGCGTCTGCGCGCCGGGACGCTGGCCCTGGACGAGACGGTGGTGGACGGCTTCGAGCTGATCGTGGAGGCGTTCCTGTCGATGCTGCGGGGCGGGAACACGGGCAAGATCCTTGTCCGGGCGACAGGGTGACGGTCCGTCAGAGCACTTCCCCGTCACGCCAGTCGAAGAGCAGCTCCTGCCCGAGGTCGAGCGGTCCGGCGAGCGCGGGGCGGACGTAGGTGCTGTCCTCCTCCTCGGGCAGGTGGACGATCCCGTCCGGGCCGAGGGCGGAGATCTTGCCGCCCCACAGCCGCCAGCCGCGCGTGGTGTAGAGCCGGGCCCCGTCGTCGCTCGCGCCGAGCAGCCCGACGTCGTAGGCGTGGTCGACGATCCGCTCCAGCTCGGCCATGACCAGTCCCCCATGCCCCCGGCGCCGGGCGTCGGGCCGTACGCCGACCCCCTCGACGTACCCGACCCGCAGCCAGCGCCCGCGGTAGCGCACCCGGCGCATGACGACCGAGCCGTGCGCGACGAGCCCGGTGTCGTCGCTGAGGAGGGCGTGGACGCCGCCGAGGCCGTGCTCCCAGTCCTGGTCGGTGAGGTCGCCGGCGAAGGCGGCGTCCAGCAGTTCGCGGGCGGCGCGGAGGTCGGCCGGGGTGAGGTCGGCCGTGTGGGCGGTGCGCATACGGATGGTCACGGGGTCAGTATCGGAGACGACGCCTCACAGCGCTGCCGTCACCGCAACGCGAAATCCGTGCGGTTCCTCGACCCACGGCAGATGCCCGGCCGCCGGCAGGGTCACCCGGCGTACCCGGGGAAGTGCCCGTTCCAGTGAGTCGACCGCCGACCGCGGCCGGATGTCCCGCTCCCCGTCCACGATGAGCACCGGCAGGTCGAGGGCCTGGCAGGCGGCGTACAGGGCGGGGGTGCCGGCGGTCTGTCTCGCCTCGGCGTTCAGGGCTTTGTTGCAGGGGATGTTGATCGGGAACCAGGGGTCGGCCATCCGCTCTGCATGCTCGACGGCCCGCTCCCGGTCCACGAACTCGGCGGACCACTGGAGCACGGCCCGTTCCCGGCTCTCGCCGGGCAACTCCCGCCAGCGGGCGAGCCGCCCGGGATCCTCGCCGAGGCGCGCGAGGAGGTTCTCCTCGTAGTCGTCGTGCCAGTCGGCGTCCGGACCGATACCGGTGCCGCTGACGTAGATCAGGGCAGTGACCCGTTCCGGGTGGGCGAGGGCGTAGCTCAGGGCGAGCGACGCACCCCAGGAGTGGCCGAGCAGCACGGTGCGCTCCAGCGCGAAGTGCCGTCGTACGGCGTCGAGATCGGCCACGAACCGGTCGGTGGTCCACGGACCCGCGCACGGCTCGGACCGCCCGCAGCCGCGCTGATCCCAACGGACCACCGTGGCGCGGTCGTTGAACATCCCGGCCACGTCCTCGGACATGTCCCACAGTCCGGGCCCGCCGTGGCACAGCACCAGGGGTGTGCCACGGCCGGACCGGGAGGCCCACAGCCGTACTCCGTCGTCCGCCGTAACCGCCGTGTTCCGCATACGGGTTGGGGTCATGACGGGGAGTCTGCCCGCTGCGGGCACCCTATGTGGCTGTCAGCCCATGTGCGGGTACGCGTAATCGGTCGGTGCCACCAGGGTCTCCTTGATGGCGCGGGTCAGGGTCCAGCGCATCAGGTTCTGCGGGGCGCCGGCCTTGTCGTTGGTGCCGGAGGAGCGACCGCCGCCGAAGGGCTGCTGGCCGACGACGGCGCCGGTGGACTTGTCGTTGATGTAGAAGTTGCCGGCCGCGTAGCGGAGCTTCTCCATCGTGTGGGCCGCCGCCGCACGGTCGTTGGCGATGACCGCGCCGGTGAGGGCGTAGTCGGACACCGACTCCATCTGGGTCAGCATCTCGTCGTAGTTCTCGTCCTCGTAGACGTGCACGGCGAGGAACGGGCCGAAGTACTCGGTGGTGAACACCTCGTTGGCCGGGTCGCTGCACTCCACGACGGTCGGGCGGACGAAGTAGCCGACCGAGTCGTCGTACGAACCGCCCGCGACGATCGTGCAGTTGGGGTCCGCCTTGGCCCGGTCGATGGCCGCCTTGTTCTTGGCGAAGGAGCGCTCGTCGATGACCGCGCCGATGAAGTTCGACAGGTCGGTGACGTCACCCATCGTCAAGTAGTCGACCTCGGCGGCGAATTCCTCCTTGAAGCCGGAGTTCCAGATCGACGCCGGGATGTACGCCCGGGAGCTCGCGGAGCACTTCTGGCCCTGGTACTCGAAGGAGCCCCGGGTCAACGCCGTCTTCAACACGGCGCGGTCCGCGCTCGGGTGGGCGACGACGAAGTCCTTGCCGCCGGTCTCGCCGACCAGACGCGGGTACGAGCGGTACTTCTCGATGTTGTTGCCGACCGTCTTCCACAGGTACTGGAAGGTCTTGGTGGAACCGGTGAAGTGGATGGCCGCGAGGTCGCGGTGCTCAAGAGCCACCTTCGACACCTCGATGCCGTCGCCGGTGACGAGGTTGATGACGCCCTTGGGGAGCCCCGCCTCCTCCAGCAACTGCATGAGCAGCACGGCGGAATGGGTCTGCGTCGGCGACGGCTTCCACACGACCACATTGCCCATCAGCGCGGGCGCCGTCGGCAGGTTGCCCGCGATCGCCGTGAAGTTGAAGGGCGTGATCGCGTAGACGAAGCCTTCGAGCGGGCGGTGGTCGAGCCGGTTCCAGACGCCCGCGGAGTTCGCCGGGGGCTGCTCGGCGAGCAGATCGCGGGCGTACTTCACATTGAAGCGCCAGAAGTCGACGAGCTCGCAGGGACAGTCGATCTCGGCCTGCTGGGCGGTCTTGGACTGCCCGAGCATGGTGGACGCGGCGAGGGTCTCGCGCCAGGGGCCGGAGAGCAGTTCGGCGGCGCGCAGGATGATCGCGGCACGGTCGTCGAAGGCCATCGCGCGCCAGGCGGGCGCGGCGGCGAGGGCCGCGTCGATCGCGTCCTGGGCGTCACCCTGGGTGGCGTTGGCGTAAGTGCCCAGCCGCGCCTTGTGGTTGTGCGGCTGTACGACGTCGACGCGCTCGCCGCCGCCCATCCGCCGCTCGCCGCCGATGGTCATCGGCAGGTCGATCGGGTTCTCGGCCAGCTCCTTGAGCTTGACCTCAAGGCGGGCGCGCTCGGGAGAGCCGGGCGCGTAGCCGTGCACCGGCTCGTTGACGGGGGTGGGGACCTGGGTCACAGCGTCCATGAGATCCGTAACTCCTTGTACGTGAGCGGGTGTTGGGGTCAATCCCTGTTCAGCCCTTGGTAAGGGTCGAGCGTGCGAAGAAGAGGAGGTTGGCCGGCTTCTCCGCGAGCCTGCGCATGAAGTAGCCGTACCAGTCGGTGCCGTAGGCGGTGTAGACGCGCATGCGGTGACCTTCGGCGGCGAGCCGCAGGTGCTCGTCGCTCCTGATCCCGTACAGCATCTGGAACTCGTACTCGTCGAGCTTGCGGCCGGCGCGCCGGGCCAGCTCCTGTGCGATGGAGATGAGGCGCGGGTCGTGGGACCCGACCATCGGGTAGCCGGAACCCTCCATCAGGATCCGCAGAATCCGGACGTACGCCTTGTCGATCTCGTGTTTCTGCTGGTACGCGACCTCGGCGGGCTCCTTGTATGCACCCTTCACGAGCCGGACGCGGCTGCCGGCCTCGGCGAGGCGGCGGGCGTCGGACTCGGTACGGAAGAGGTAGGCCTGGATGACGCAGCCGGTCTGCGGGAAGTCCTTCCGCAGCTCCTCGTGGATCGCGAACATCGAGTCGAGGGTGGTGTGGTCCTCGGCGTCGAGCGTGACGGTCGTACCGATGGCGGCGGCGGCCTCGACGACCGGCCGGACGTTGGCGAGGGCCAGCTCATGCCCGCCCTCCAGCGCCTGCCCGAACATGGACAGCTTGATCGACATCTCGGCCCGCGTCCCCAGTTCGAGCTCCTTGAGCCGGTCGACGAGCAGGAGGTAGGCGTCGCGGGCGGCGGCGGCCTGCTCAGGGGTGGTGATGTCCTCGCCGACGACGTCCATCGTCAGCTCCAGGCCCCTGGCGGTGAGCTCCTGGACGATCGGCACGATCTCGTCGACGGTCTCACCGGGGATGAAGCGGTCGACGACCTGCTTGGTCACCGGCGCCGCCGAGATCAGCCGACGCATCCGGTCGCTGCGCGAGGCGGCGAGAATCACGGGACCCAGCACGGGGTACCTCCAAGCAGTCGGACATACGGGGAACCACCGTGAAACCTAGGGTTGTCTCCGATCGTCGACCATCGACAGCTGTCACGCATCCGTGCCGCAGATCTCAGACAAATGTATGAGGACGGCGCGGGAATGCGGGAGAATGCCCGGGTGACATCCGATTCCAAAGGCGACTACCAGGAGCTCGTCGACGAGATCTCCGAGCTGCTCGGCGCCCCGGCGACCCTGGAGAACCGCGACTTCGAGCTGATCGCCTTCGGGGCCTACGACGGCGAAGGCGACCTGGACCCGACCGCCCTGGACCCCGTCCGCACCCGCTCGATCCTGACCCGGCGCTCCACGACGGCGATCCGCACCTGGTTCGAGGGCTTCGGCATCACGCGGGCGACGGGCCCGGTCCGGATTCCGCCCACCCCCGAGGCGGGCGTCTACCGGGGCCGCATCTGCCTCCCCGTACGCCATCGGGGCGTCGTCCTCGGCTACGTCTGGCTCCTGGCCGACGATCCCGGGCCCACCGCCGCACAACTGGACGCGGCCATGGAGGTGACGGCCCGCATCGGCGCACTCCTCGCGGACGAGGCGCAGGCGGGCGCCGACCTCACCCGTGAGTTGCGGGCGGTCCTCACCGCCGAGCGCGGCTGGCAGCGGGACATGGCGGTGGCGGCGCTGCGTACGGCGCTGGGACCGCGTGGCGAAGGCCCGC
The DNA here is from genome assembly GCF_033194735.1 of Streptomyces sp. W16. NCBI lineage: Bacteria > Bacillati > Actinomycetota > Actinomycetes > Kitasatosporales > Streptomycetaceae > Streptomyces > Streptomyces sp. W16. The sequence goes on along the minus strand of NZ_JAWOAI010000032.1, from coordinate 221 downwards.
ACACGGTGGTCTGCGTGGCCCCCTGGCCGTCGACCGCCGACCCGGACGAGGCCCCGTCCGCCCGTACGGTGCCGCACGCGACGGCGCTGTGCACGGTGCCGTGGGGGGCGGAGGGGCAGCTGTGCCTGGCGGTGCTGGTACGGCTGCGGTCGACGGACGCGGGGAGTTCGGCAGAGGCAGCGGCGGCCCGCCTGCTGAAGGACGGCCCGCCCGGCGCCCAC
>NZ_JAWOAI010000031.1:0-34926 GCF_033194735.1 Streptomyces sp. W16 | reverse complement strand
TCGTCGCCTGCACCGCGGCGTGGCTGCTGGCCCGACTGGCCGCAGCGGCCTGGCATGCGACCCTCCGGGTCTGGCCGTGGCTTGCCGTCGGTGCCGCCGTCGCTGCTGTCATCGGGGCATGGCGGATTCTCCGTACCGTGCGCGGCCGGCGGATGCGCGTGCAGGCACGGGCCCGCCTGCGGCTGACCCTCGCCGAACTCGACGCGATGGACGACCAGGCCTTCGAGTGCGCGTTGCGCGACCTGCTCATCCGGGACGGCTGGACGGCCCGGCGGGTGGGCCGGCGGGGCGACCAGGCCGCCGACGTCATCGGACAGGACCGCAAGCGGGGCAGGATCGTCCTGCAGGCCAAACACACCAGGGTTGCCGGAAAAGTCGGCTCGGCCGTGATGTACCAGGTCAAAGGAACAGCCGGCCCGGTCCACGGCGCGCAGATCGCGGTCGTGGTCACCAACGGCTCCGTCACCCGCGACGCCAGAATGTGGGGCGAGCGCCACCACGTGTACTGGGTCGACCGTGAACGGCTGCGCAGCTGGGCCGAGCACGGAACGTCCCTGCAGGACCTGCTCCGCCTGCCCCACCGGCCCGCCCGCCGCACGGTGTTGCGCCGGGCTGGCTGAGAAGGCCTGTCTGCTGAGTGGGCAGGCGCCGGGCGTCAGTTGGGCGGGGCGCTCGCCGGGGTGGCGCCGCCGGTAGGGCACCGGCCGGCTCGGGCCGGGCAGCCGTTGCCACGGATCGGATCAGCCGGCATCAACGGTTCGATCCGATCCCGCACCGCGTCGGTGAGCACCAGCCGGACAGACCCGTCCGGTCAACCGGCCGGCCTCTCAAAGGGGCACGCCCCCGGGCGTGCCCCTGGCAACCCGGCTTTATCCGTGGGTGCCGAGGGACGCTGCTTCGGTCACTGCGCCGGGCGGAGCTGGGCCTGCCGGCGGCGGCCCGGCTGCAGAGGTGGCAGCGATGCGACCGGAGCGACCCGGCAGGCCACCGCACCGCCCGTGGGTCCGTTTCGTCCGAGGCGTTCGGGTGGCCGGTATGGCTGGTGTGGCCGGCCCGTGCCGGGGGCGGGTTGGGTTGCGGAAAGGGCTGGATGGCTATTGATCGTTGTGTCCGGTGGAGGTGATCAGGGCGATGAGGACGAGGAGGCAGGTCGTGAGCGTGATGACCTGCTGGGGGTTCCATCCCTGCTGGAGGGTCAGCGTGATGGCGGCGGTGACGGCGTAGGGCCATGAACGGCGGCGCGGCTGGGGGGAGTTGGGATCGGGCATGAGAGTCTCCGGTGATCGGCTGGTGTGGTGGAGACCCACGGTCATTCATGGTTTCGTTGTCCGCTGGAGTCGAACGCTGTTGCTGCAGGTGGATGCTCGTATATCGAGGACAACCCGGGTTTGTTCCTGGACAAGCGTGAGACGGGGGAGCGGATGGGGCGGCCGCTGGGGGCGTTGAAGGGGCGGACGGAGCAGGCCAATGAGTTCGCCCGCTGGTTACGCAGGATCACGGCAGGTGTCACGGTGCGCGCCCTGGAGGAGGCCTTCCCTTACGGCAAGTCCTCCTGGAGCGGGTTTCGTGACGGCAGCCGGCTTCCGCCCGTGGATCTGGTTGCCCAGGTGGCCGCCCGCTTCCTGCGGGAACCCGCGATGCGCACGCGCCAGTTGGAGCACGGGCTGGGCCTGCTGGCGGCCGCGGAGCAGGCCGCGAAGGCTCTTCAGCAGCAGCAGGAGGTGGTGGTGCATCCCGGCGCCGCTCTGTCGGCGGTGCTTGCCACGCAGCGGCGGCTCGACCCGGTGGCGCTCGCGCTGCTGCGGCTGGACGACGCCCGGCTGCGTCAGATCGAGGCGATGCAGAGGTTTGCTGCCTCCGAACGGCGCCGCGAGGAGCTGGAGGCGATGGTCTCGGTTCTGGAGCAGCGCATCACGATCCTGGAGAGCGAACGCGATCAGGCCAGGGAAGACACCCGCGCGGAACTGCAGCGCGAGCTGCGGATGTCGCTGGAGTACCGCAACCAGGCCGACGAGAAACTCAAGCACGCCCGTCGTGCGGAGGAGCAGGCCCGCCGGCTGAGGCTCGAGGCGGAGAAGCAAGTGGCCCGCGAACGGGTCGAGCTGCTGCGCGTCGACCGCGACACCGCAACGGATACTGTCCCGCAACCGGTAGTGGAAGGCTCGGTGGCCGAGGACCTGCAGCTGCCGCCCCTGGACCGCATCCGGGAACTCCTCGAGGTCGCCCAGGAGCAGCTGGATGCCCAGGATGATGAGCTGGATGACCTCGGCGAGCAGCTCGGCGCCCAGACGCCGTACGCCGACGACGATTCAGCGGCCACCCGCATCGTGTGGGGGCAGGCCGTCGACGCCGCCGACCCGGCAGGAGATGGGCCAAAGGACTCGCTGGACAATCCCGGAAAACCCCTGACCGGCACAGACGGCACGCACGCGGTGAAGGAGATCACAGCGGGCGCACACCCCGCTTCCGCCCCGGGCGGCCTGCGTGCCCCGTCGGGAGAACTGATGCTCGGCCTGAGCACGGTCAGCACTCCGGACGCCTTGGCCCTGAAACTGACCCAACTGCTGCGCCGGGCCGGAGTGCAGTCGATCCGGCAGCTGACCGTCGCGCTGCCCGCCGACATGAAAGACGACGTGTTCCGGGTGGCGGTCAGCCGCTGGATCGACGGGGAGGACCTGCCCGACACCTGGCCCCATCTTGAGGCCCTGGTACGGCTCATGGACGCCACCGACGACGAGATCGCCGCCTTCCGGCAGGCCTACGACCGGATCGTCAACAGCGACTCCGCCGCCTGGGGCAGCAGCCCCGTCGACGACCTGGCCGACCTCACGCCCTTCACTCGCGGCCTGCACCACATCTTCCGAGCATCGGGCGCGGTGAAGGTCCGGACGGGAGAGCGGATCATGGCCGGCTTCGCCCCCGTGGTCGTCGTCGCCCTGACCACCGCCTACACCGCCGGTCTCCAGACGTCCCCCGGCCCCGGCCCGGTGAAGCTGGCCGGCTACGGCACAGTGCTCCTGACCGCGTGCGCCGCCACCCTGCTCGTCGCCGCCCGGGTGAGCGTGCTGTGTGCCCGGCCGGAGAAGCCCTTGCTGCAGAGACGTTTCACCGCCGCCAGTCTCACCGCCAGTGTGCTGGCCGTCCCGGCCGGGCTGGCACTGCCGTGGCTCCTGGACAGCGACACCCCGGGACGATGGTTCGCCCACGTCATAGGGCTGCTGTAGCCGCCCGCGATTACGGAATCGGGCTGCTGAGGGATTCCGGTGTCCGGTGCTGGGGTGTCTGGTGTCACTCCGGGGAGTGAAAGGGGGCGCTGAAGCGCTTCGGGATCGGTGGAGCCTCCGTCGGACCTGATGCGCTCGGGCTGTGCGGCCGGCGATTCCTACGACGATTCGTCGAGTGCTTTCTCCAGGCTCAGCTTGGGCTGGCCGGGGCCCGACTGCACGGCCTCGATCCGGCCGCAGCGGCCGTCGCCGAAGTCGTAGTAGCCCAAAGTCCAGTAGTCGGCCCATTCCGGTGTGAGAGCCTCGAAGTCCATGAACGTGGCGACGACAATCTTGGTGCCCTTGCGGAACTCATCGACCGTCACCTTGGTCACCCCCAAGCTCATGGCCGCCGTGACGTGGTCCCAGCCCCGGTCGGCGGCGTATTTCAGGGTGTGGTTTCGGTAGTTCATGGCTCCTCCTTTCCTGCTGCGGGAGGCCCATCATGCCGGGCTCGGGCGTCCGGCATGGCACAAAGACCAGCTCAGCTACTCCCTCTTGCCCGGACGCTCTGCGGATTCCCTCCGTTGCCCGGCGGCCCGGCTGGCACTCTGCCCCGCCGTACGCCGGGGGCCTTGCCGTCCCCTGCGTTGTTCTCGTACACGGCGGTCTTCTGTGCGGTCTGTTCTGTGGCGGTTGGGTCGTCGTGATCCTCTCAACGGCCCTTCCGCGAGGGGGCCTTGGGCTTGTCGGGGTTCGACTCGGCAGGAGCGCAGACCTGTCTGGGGCGGGCGGCGGCCGTCGTGACAAAGGCTGACCCGCCTGTGTCCCCGGCTCGCGGAACATGGGCAAGCCGCATGCCGGTGTCGGCGCTGTCCGGGGAACGGAACAGGTGTCGGTCCCTGGTGTTCGAATCGCCAGGGGCCCGGGCCGGCGATGCGGCGTCCGGCAGCCCGGGCCGGTGGATCTGGTACGTGCAGAAGGGGCCGCCCGCAGGCGGCCCCTTCTGCACGTTGTGTCCGGTGAGGGCCTGGTACTCCCCGTCGCCCTGAAAGCGCCCCCGCACTCCCCAACACCACGAACAAGCCCACCAGCTGATCGGCTACACCACGACAAGGGACACGATCGATCCGAGTGAAGCTCTGCCGAGGGTGGTGCCCGTTACGCTTGCGGCCGCAGGAACCTGTGTGTGGCCTCCTGGCGGTTCGATCGCCAGGAGGCCGCTTTTCTGTATGGGCTGGTGTGGTCTGCAGTCGGCGGACCGGCGGTGCTACTTCATGAGTCCGAGGAAGGCCTGCCATGCCTCAGAGGTGAAGGCGAGTACGGAGCCGGTTCCCTTGGCCTTGGTGTCGCGCAGGGCGACGGCAGCGGTAGAACTGGCCGGCAGCTGGCCAGCCTCTACGCACTCGTTTTGCTCGGCGCTGTAGCTGGACTTGTGCCAGTTGTAGGCGCCCTGGTCGAGTTCGCGGGTCATGAATTGCCTTTCGAGCAGCGGGAGCCAACTCAGTCTGCAGAGATGGCCTGCTGCAAGTATGTCCGCGTATCTGTGACCGAGAGTGCCTGGGCCTGGAGGTGAGTGAACCGGGTGGCGCTGACGCGAACTTCGACGGGATCGTCGTTGAAGGAGTCCAGCCCGCCCTTTTCGAGGTATGTGATGCTGCCGTCGAGGGTGTCTCCGAAGCTGAGGACAACGAAGGCGCCGCTCATGCCCACGTGAGCACCGGCGGAGAACGGCAGCATCTGGATGTGGATGTTGCGGCGCTCGCCGAGGGTTACCAGGTGGTTGAGCTGCTCGTGCATGACCTTGGGCCCACCGACCTTGGTGAGCACGGCGGCCTCGCCGATGATGGCGTAGACCTGCGGCGGGTTGTCGCCTTCGAGGATGCGCTTACGGCGCTCGCGCAGCGTGAGCAGGTCCTCCACGGAGGGGCTGTTCTCTTCCGGGCGTAGACCGATGCCGACATCGATCACGGTGGAGCTGTAGTCGCGGGTCTGGAAGATGCCAGGGATCACCAGCGGCTGGAAGGTACGGATCTCGGTCGCCAGGTCTTCGGCGTCGGCTACATCGACTGCGGTTGGGCCGACGGTAGAGCCGTACGCGGTCCACCAGCCGCGTACGCGACCGTGCTTGGCCAGTTCGGTGAGCCGCTTCTGCAGCTCGAGGTCGTCGAGTTCGTAGATCTTGGCGTAGGCCATCACGTCCGCGACGCTGGTCGCCGTGTGGCCCGATTCCTGGCGTCGAACTGCCGGCACGCTCATGCCGAGTCGGTTGGCGACGTCGTCGACGCTGACGCCGCGTGCCTCGCGGATCCGCCTCAACTGCCCGCCGAGGAGCCGCTTGCGGACAGTGGGTACTCCCTTGTAGCTCATGCAACCCCCAGGTGTTCTCGCTCCCTCACAGTGTGTCTGTTCCTGTATCAGAAACGCCAGTTCGGGAAAATGAAAAGATGTCACCTGACATGGTTGCGATATTGAGCGTGGTGCGGGACGGTTGTCGGCAAGCGCTCACCGAGGGTGAATCGGCCCCTGTCGTGAGTGATTGTCTTCGCGCTGCTCATGGGGGCTGTCCGTGCCCGAAAAGTCCGCGCCGACCGAGGTGCGCTCGCCAGCCTGTCCGGACCAATGCTTAGATCACCACTCATCCCGGACGCACAGAGGTGGCGCGCAGCCGACAGGCGTGGGCAGCGTTCCAGATCACGCACACGTGGTGCTCTACACGTGCACCTTCGACTCGGCCGTCGCGGCCAAGGCACTCTCGGCGCTCAGCGACTTCGCTGAGCGCCGAGGCTGGACGGTTGTCCACGAGCTGTACGACCTGGCACCGCTCGACTCGCCACGCCGTCACCGAACTGCCTGGCGCACCGTCGAGCACGCCCTGGCCGGCGGCGGGGCAACAGGCATCGTGGCCCCCGCCGAGCAGGAGATCGCCTGGTACCCGGGGGACCGCACCGCCTTGCGCGCGTGGCTGCTTGGCGTGCCGGCGTTCGCCGCTTACCCGCAGGCCCGACGGTGGGAAAAGGAGCGGACGTACGACGTGGCGGCCGCCACCACCGTGTTCACCGATGTCGGTGCGCCCGTCGACCGTCAATGGTCCCGCTCGTACCCGCTGCATCCGACCAGCGCGCGGCAGGTGAGGACGGACGCGCTGACCTACCTGACCGTTCTTGGGTGGACCGGGGACATCGTGGCGGCGGTCGGGGTCCTGGACCGGCTCGCGAAGAACGCGATCGTTCACGCACTGCCCACTGGCGCGGCCGGCGCGCAGATGGATGTGCTCCTGGCCGTGACAGAAGATGGCGAGTTACGCATTGGCATCCGGGACCCGTCGCCGGAATTCCCCGATAGCGAGGCCGCCCTCAAGGGGGAAAGAGGGCGCGGCCTATGGGACGTGTGTCTGTTCGGGGCGGATGTGACCTGGAGCCTGGCCGAGGACGGCCGCAGCAAGACCGTCCGGGCCCGCATGGCTCCGGGGGAGGTGCCCGCATGACCCGCATACTGCTCGGCGCGAAGAGCGCCCGGGGCACCACGGACCGGATGGACCAGGACAACGCGACGCAACGGTGGCTGTATTCAGACCGGCGCCATGCGCAGCCCGATCCCAGGCTGGGGCTGGAGCGGTTACGCAAGAACCTCTTGAAGACCGCCGCAGAAGGACCCGGCCGCAGTCGTACGCTCCGCGTGATCACCTACATGCTGACCAAACCCCACGGTGCCCCCGGGCCGGACCATGCTCGACTGCGCGCGTACGCCGAAGGCACCTGGGATGTCAGGCACGAGATCCACGACGAGGCTCACGACCCGAGCCGCCCTCCCGCTCCGCAGCACCGCAACGGGGGGCTGGCTGCACGACTGTTGCTGCGCCGGGGCGCCACGGACGGCGTCGTTTGCTGTCTCCCACGACGTGATCAGACCGGACGCTGCCCTGTACGAGTACGAACTGGCCTGGATCGGCGGCTATTTCTCGTTCGTCGATCTGATCATCTCGGAGTCCCAATGAAGCGCCCGGTCCGGTGGGTGGGCGAGCGCAACTGGGAGCGGCGCCAGTGGGCCCTGCAGCCCCTCGTCGTCCTTACGGCCGCCGACTTCACGAGATGGGACGGGGGTCACCCAACGCCAGGCCATCCCAGGGAGGGGAAGAATCCGTGACCGCTAACTCCACCCCCGGCGCCCGGACCGAGACCGTGCCCGTCGAGTGGTGCGAGCTGCAACGGGTGCCGCCGCACGGTTTGGGCCGACCGCTCTGCACACCACCTCGGACGCTCCCGTATTTACGCAGGGTGTGGTCGTTGTCGGGTCGGTCCGAGCGCACTCCTCGCGAGGCGCGAGACCTGATCACGCGCACGTGCCACGGGTGGCGCGTCCCCCGCCAGGTGGTCGACAGCCTGGAACTGATCGTGTCCGAGCTGGTCACCAACGCGGTCACTCACGGCGACGGTGACACGGTCACCGTCGCCGTGGCGCTCACCGAACACGCAGTGTGGGTGGTCGTCGCCGACCGGGGCCCTCGCGCGCACTTCGAGGCCGGGTGCGCGGACGACGAGGACGAGCACGGCCGCGGCCTGTTTCTCGTCGAGGCACTCGCCAGCCGGTATGAGATCCGTCCCTCCGGACCGGGCACGGCCGTCATGGCCTGTCTGCACACCGACTGGCGTGAGATGCCCCCGGGCGTGGCCGGCGACGTCACCCACTCTTCCCACGAGCCCGCAGGGGAGGAAGACACGGATGTACCCCGCAGCCACTCTTGACGATGCCACGGTGACGCTCGCTGTCGTCACCCCGGTCCCGGTCCCGGGTGTTGCCGAGGTCCTGTGCTGGACCCGGGCCGCCACCTCGGACATGTACGAGCGGGTCTCCGCGTGCGTGGCGGGAACCTACGAAGGTTGGGGCGTCTGCTGGCTTGTGGCCGACTTGCTCGGGGAGCTTGCCGCCGGCTACGCCCAGGACGTGTTGCAGCTCCGGCCGGGTCCGTTCGTCACTGTCACGGCGATGATCACGGACAGCCGGGCCACCCTGAGCGTCATCCCGGCACACGACCTAGAACCCGCTCAGGGTGTGCAGTTCCCCAACCTGGCGGTGGCGGGCCCGGAATCGAACGGGGGCCACGCCGTCCTGGCCGGGGGGCCGTGCCTGTATGGCGGCGTCGACGTCATCGATGCCGGGTGGGCGGCGAAGCGATGACCCTGCATCCCCGGCGCGTGGCCGACGACGGCACGCTGGCCTGCCCGTCGCACCGCGAACAGCGCAGTTTTTCGCGCCATTACGCCACGGCCGACCCGGACACACCGAACGCTGCAGCGTGCAACGTCGGTGTGATGCTGGCCGGTTGGGCGGTGCCTGTGGAGGCCGCCGAGGGCCTGATCACGCGCACCCGGGACATGGTCACCGAGGCGGTCGAGGCGTACGGCGGTGACCGGGTGGTGGTGGCCGCTGTCCTGGCGGAGGGCCTGGCCAGTGTCCACGTCGTCGTTCTGTTCTGCCGGCTCCACTCGGCGGACTCCATTGACCCCGTCACCGCCGTGCCCCTGCTGGGCTTCACGGCCGCACCCGGGGAAGCGGCCGGGCCGAGTGCCCGCTGTCTGTGTGTCGACCTGGCCCTGCTGGGCGCGGACTGGACCCGCCGCATGTTCCTCGCTGGTGGCCATGGCACCCCCCAGACCCGCGGACCCGCGCAACGGCGCGGGCCTGCGCCGTTGCGTGCGGACGTCCCTTCTCTGTCCCGGCGGGGCGTATCGGGGTCAGGCGGCTGAGTGCTCGCCGGACCCGTGACCGGTCCGGCCGCTGTCCCTTTGGGGAGGACGGCCGGGCACCGTGGCACCACCCACCGGCCCGGAGGGAACCGAATCACGGCGATCGCTCCCGAGACACCCGCGATACCCGTCCCGTGACGTTCCTTGAGCTGGAGATCACCGGCCCGTCGCCGGCTCATCTGCACGTCGCACTGCTCCGCGCTGGCCGGCCCGGCCAAGGGGCACGGCACCATGACAGCCGGGGACTGGCGGCACGTCATCGATGAGGCCGCCGTGCTCGGCGTGGAGACGTTGCAGTTCATCGGCGGGGAAGCGGCCATGCACGCCGACTCCGCCTTGCGGGTCGGTGCCGTATGGCTTCGAGTGGAAGCGCGGCACCGACCAGGGGATGGCCGAGCGCGTGAACCTCATACACGTCGTGACACCTGGTCATTGTGAGCGCGTCGCGGGCCTGCGAGAAACCTCCAGGGTGCCGACGATCTCGCTGATACGAGATGCGAAGGCGTCGTGGGCGTTGGCAGCATCCACGATTCGCTGCGTCACTGTCTCCTCTCTTCGCCACGCCTCCTCTTCCTGGGCGGCGACGGACAGCTCCCATTCCACGAGGCTCTCCGAGAGGGCGCTCACAGCGGCCCGAAGGTCTCCCGCCGACGTCTGGATATCCTCCGGGCCAAAGACGCGCAGGCGGAAGTAGGCCACGGTGAGACCGTGGCCGGCGGTGCGGACGGCGTCGTGCAGTGCTTCTCGGCTACCGCTGTCCGGACTGGACAGGGCGGCCTGGAACGACCGGGCAGCGGGGATGTAGAGGTCGTAGGCCGAAAGGAATTGCAGGGAGGCGTCCACCCGCTGCTGCAAGAGCCAGTCCTCGCGAGCGTGCCAGGCCTGGGTATCGACCTGGCTCTGCATGGCCCGCGCCGTCTTCTCCGCTCCCACGCGCGCCCCACGGACCGCTGCGATCCCTGCCACTGCCGCTCCACCCATGGCGCCTACCAAGCCCGCTCCGGCAGCAATTACGGCCGCTACACCTTGATCCATGAACTCAGCTTGCCTAGTGAATCCCGTAGGTGTCAGGGAGATGGGTAAAGCTCCTTGATCCCGCCCGGCCTCGTCCAGACGCCCTCCAGCCTCACCGGCTGGGCGCCAGAAGCCCCACTCTCAGGTAGCACGGGAGGGGGATCCACCTCAAACGGATAGGCCTTGTCCGGCGGGGCCGTTGCAATCGCAGGATCCGTCATGCCCACCCCCGGCATCGCGACGTACGGACGCTCGTGAACGTACGGCGGACAGCGGAACACGTGGCCACGTGCCCGAGATTTCATCCGAAGGTGGCCAGACCAAGGGAGACCTGGCCACCTTCACGGGTGTCGGCGACGGCTGAAAAGTGGACCAGTAGCGACGATCATGCGAATTCACCGCGCGATCGCCTCGCGTTACTGCCAGGTACGAGCCGAGGGCTCCGATCACCACGCCGATCAGCGCGGGCAACTGCTGTAAGAAGGCGGACACCGTCGCGGACTATCGGCCCCGTGATATTCGATTGAGTCCGCCGACTGACTTGCGACGCGTCTGGGTTTGGTGCCCTGCTTGTGGTGAGCGGGGCGGCTGTATGCATCGCCGGTCGCGAGGACGCGGCCCACGTCGTGCCGGGTGGCTGGATGGCGGTTCCTGGAACCAAGCGGCCTTCCACGCTGTCGTCGTCCTGCTCGGCGCATTCGTCATCGGCGTCGTGATGGGCATTGTCATTGCTCTCGCCGGTGTCGCTGTGGCCGGGGTCGTCGCTGCCGGACTGACCGGCGCCGGTACCGGCGTCCCCGTCCTGCGCATCCTCAGCCGGTGATCCCGCCGCGCTCGGGGGACGGAAGCCCCGTCACTGCCACTTGCTGCGACGGCCGCGGGAGAGCCCGCTTCGTATACCGGCGCATCAGATGTGACGGGGTGTTGAGCCGCGGGATCGGTGCCGGGTTCCGCTTCCGCCCAGCGCGTGGGCGGCTGGACGGAAGCGGGGCGGTCCCCTTTGGTCGTTCTTCAGCACAAGGGGGCCGCGCGGCCTTCCAGACCGGAAGGTGCGACGCCGGGGGAGGCGTCCGCTTCCATGGTGCGTCATCCCGTCGGTGCCGCAACGACAAGTACGGTTTCGCCACCAAAAGCGTTCATTCAGCCATGATTTGCCCGTACTCGTGGCCGTGATGGAGTAACGGGCCGGCCGTCCCGGGTGGATGGAGCGGGCTATTTGTTCCGTAACCCCCAGATCACGTTGAGTGGCGTGCGCCCGGCGCACCATGCTGTCGTGCAACTCCTCCGGGGCGATTCAGCACCGTCCCGGAGGGGCCCTCCCAGACCCTTCTTTCCGCCCAGGGAAGGTGCAATGACAGGCAAGCAGGTGATGACCGTGGCCGTACTGGCGGCGGTTCTCGCATGGAGCACGGTGATGACTGTGCTCGGGCAACTCGCAGCTGTGGCCGCGTTACTGCCCTCGCTGGGTCTCCTCATCCAGCAGATCGTCGCCGCGCTCGGCGGTACGGACAGCCGTTCCGGCCCGACCCCGGCCGCAGGGGCCGGGAGTGAGGAGCCGTCACGGTGAAGCCGCCTCAGGTACCCGAGCAGCCCGGAGGGGATCCTCCCAGTCGCCGCGGCCGTCCGCCGGAGCCGATCTGCGAGAGCGCCGGCACGGCGCACCGGACCTGGCTGGAGCCGGTCCGCACCCGGCTGACCGCGAGCGGCCTGACTCTCGATGACCTCGTGAGCCGCTCCGGCTACTCCAAGACCCGCCTGTCGGAGCTCCTGCGGGGCAAGGGCTACTACCCGGGCTGGGAGATCACCTACAGCGTGGTCCGGGCACTCGACATCCCCGTCAGCCCGGTGTGCCGGCTGTGGAAGGCGGCCGCCGTGGAGGCGGAGAAGGACACCGCCTGGATCAAGAACCGGATCCGGGACGTCCAGGCACCCGGCCCGGAGCAGCAGCCGGTCGCCCATCTGGCGTTCACCCAGGTCATGTGGCAGCCCTACACCGCCTACGCGCGTGCCTTCCTGCAGTCCGACCGGCGTGCTCAGCAGGTGGTCGCGGAGACCTTCGACATCCTCTGGCTGACCTGGGACGAAGCCACCGCGAGCCCCGACACTCCCCGCCACGCCTGGCTGCTGTTGCGCTCGCGGGTCCTGGCCCGGGCCGCGCAGCGGCCCGGCGGCCGCCCCGACCTGCGCGCGGCCGCATTCTCCACGGCTTGCCAGGCCGGCATCGGAGACCTCGCCGAGCGCCTGGCCCGCATCGGCGTCCTGGCCCGGTTCTTCGACACGATCGCCTCCCTGCCCCCGGACCAGATGGACGTCACCGTGCTGCGCTACCTGTGCGGTATCCCCGCGGACATGGTCCCCGGCGTCGCCGGCCTGCCGCTGGCCGTCACCCACACTCTGGACCACCACGCCCGAGGGGCCCTGACCACGCTCCTTTCCGACACCGACATCCAGGAGTGATCACCCCGCCATGAGCACCATCGACGACCTCCTCGCCCAGTCCCTGCTGCTGCACCAGCCGCGCGTCCCGTCCGACGTCGTCCCCTACGACGACCTGGCCTACGAGGATCTCGCCGCGGACGGCTTCCTGCTGTGGGACGCCGGGCCCAAGACGGCCGACGACGGCGCCGCGCAGAGTCTTGCCGCCCTGTGCGAGGCGGTCGTCACCCACTGCACGATCGAGCAGCTCGCCGACTTCCTCACCGACCAGGTCCCGGAGCCGAGGTCCGCCTGGATCCTCGGCTGCGCCCTGCAACTCGCCGGCGCCGACGACGGCGCCCGCTTCTGGTGGCAGTTCGCCGCCGGCGCCGACGACCAGCCCGCCTCCTACTGCCTCTACCTCCAGCACCTCGCCCAGGGCGACACCCACGCCGCCGCCCTGTGGCGCGCCCAGGCCGGCCCCCACGCACCCCACGACGGCGACGATACGGATCCGGCGGATTCAACAGATCCCGGCCAGGATGCCCCGGCCTACCGGATGATGACCGCCGACACCAGCCTCTCCACCGTCCTGCGCATCCTCAGTCATCTCACCCGGGCCAACCCCCGCCAGCACACACCGATGGCGCAGGCCGTCATCGACATCGTCGCCGCCGCGGTCGCCGTCGGCTACGACCACCATCCCGACCTCGAACTCCCCGTGCCCGGCGACGACTTCGCCGAACGGCTCGCCATCGCCGCCATCGCGGCCTCCGGCACGGGCCAGTACACCCGCCCCACCGACACGCCGGCCGCCGCGGCCGGCGACGCGGAGGACCTGCCCAACCGGCCCCCGCTCCACCCGGACAGCGACGACGAGCGTGTACCGGCCTGGACCCGAGGTCCGGAGCAGATGCTGGTGAACGTCACCGCCGACGGCCACGAAGAGCCCGCGATCACGCACACGTTCTTCCGGGCGGCGAGTGCGGTCTGTTCCTGGGAAGCGGCCACCGCCTCCAACGGTACGGATGGACGCGGAACCCCCATGTCCTACCACCTCAGTCGCCTGCGCACCCGGGCCGCCAAGGCACTCTCGCAAGCCCCCTCCGGATTCGGGAAGGGATTCGCAGCCCCGGCGGCGTCCGGCTCCAGTTCCTTGCCGACCTTCCACCGGCTATAATCGATCTTGAGCTGGTCGCTGTAACTCCGGTCGGCTGGTGCTGCGTTGGTGGTCCAAGGAAAGACGCCCCGCTTCCTGCGGGGAGATGCAGGTGCAAGGCCTGCCCGGCGCTCGATCACGGGGGCTGTCCCGCACACGGTGCGGGACAGCCCCCGTTCGTCGTCCGGCGCCCCTGGGCCCGGCTGCCCGGCGGGGCAAGTCTCACCAGTCCCTCAAGCCGACGGTATGCAGGCAGTGCGGGTCGGCAGCATCCGGCCTCCGCCGCTCGTTCTCGCCGATGAGGAAGGGCCGCGCGGCCAGCAGCGCGGTGACGGCGCCCGCCAGCCGTACGTCGGCCGCGACCGGACCGTCCGCCTCTGCCACGGCGGTGTACAGCCGCAGCTGGTCGTGTCCGGTGAACAGGAACCCGCACAGCGGCGGATCCGGCGGTTTCCACGAACGGCCAGGCCAGGGTGCGCAGTACGCGCAGCGCGCGGTCGCCCTCGGTCGGGCCGGCGACCGGGACGGCTGCAGTCCACGGGTGCCGATGGGCGAGCGGCAATCCCACCCATGGACGTGGGGCCCGCGCGGACCGATACGCCGGGAGGACTGGCATGCCGGGGAGCGCGGGTCCGTACGGCTGCTGCCGGCCACTGGGGTGGTCAGGTGGTGCGGACGGCGGGGCCGGGTTGCGGCGGCGGTACTGGGACGCGGGCGCCCGGCAACGCCGGGGGAGGACCGGCGCACGCTTCGCGCCACAGCCTCGCCCGGGGGGATAGGCCTCGTCCATCGGGGAAGCCTGTCGCCCGACGGGCAGTCGGCTCCGGCCCGGCCGGCTCGCGGACACGGGGTGTGCCTGCGGCCGGTGGTTACCGGAAGGGGAGGGCGGGACGATGGCGCGTACGGCGGGCGGTGATTCAGAGTTACGGCGTGCCCGGACCTCCAGGAACTGGACTCTGGAGGAAGCGGCTGAGCGGCTCAACCGGATTTCGGGCGGTGCGACGGACGCGAGCCTGCTCAGTGCCTGGGAGTCCGGCCGGCGGCGTACCGGCGCCCGTATGCGCGCTGCCCTGTGCGAACTGTACGGCGGCCGTACGGAGGCGCTGTTCGCCCATCAGGACGGGGCGGCGGTGAGCGCGTTGGAGGCGTCCGGGACAGCGGTGGTGGTCAAGGTCCTCACCCGGTACACCGACCTGGTCGAGGCCATGGTCCGTGTGGTGTGCTCGGCGCGGGAGACACTGGTGGTGACCGGGTCGCGCAGCCGGGAGAAGACCTATCTCGGCGCGATCGAGACAGTGGTGGCGCAGCAGCCGGACCTGGTGCACTACCGCGTTCTGTACGGTCCGCCCCGCCACCGGGAGTTGTCGCAGCATCTGCTGCGGCTGCTGGAGCTGCGGGATCCGTCCGCGCGCCGCAACGGCGTCAAGACGCTGCATATCGGTGTGGTCGAGCCGCAGGCGGCCCTGGAACGGTTCTTCGTGGCGTCGGAGTCGGCCGCCGTGGTGCCCTTGCCGTCGTTTCACGGAGCGGAGGGCTTCGACTGCGGTGTGATGCTGGGCCGTGAGGCGGCGGTTGGTTTAGTCCATCATGGCCGGGAGGCGTGCGCCTCGGCACGCCGGGTGGAGACGAGGGAAGCGGTGCTCGCGCTGCCCGTGCGGTACACGCCGTGGGAAGGGCGAGGAAAGAACGTGGTGGCGGCAGCGGAGTCGCGGTCGGCGTCGGTGACCGGGCTGGCCCGGGAGCACACCGGCGGATTCGGAGGCGCCCGCGCCTACCTCGCCGATCCCCGCACAGCCCGTCCGGACGGGGTCATGATCGGCTACCCGGGGCTGGAGGAGATCGTGGTGGGCGGCCGAGGGCTGTGGCGGGCCCATCTGCACGTCCATGCCCCGTCCGGGCATTCCGGTTCGTCCAGGACGGTGACCGGCGCGATCTCCCGGGCGGCGCGGCTGGTGGGGCTCCTGGACGCTGCCGAGCTGCCCGCGCCGGCGGCCGGCAGCAGCTTCCCGCTGCCCCCCAAGCTCTCCGTCACGGCCCTGCACGGCGGTGAGGGCTTCTCCACGACGCCGGACCTGTGCGTGCTCAGTGTCGACGTCCGGCTGACACCGGGCTTCGACGCCCACGACGCGGAGACCCTGGTGCGCAAGGCGGTCGCCGAACTCGACGGCGAGCTGCCCGGGCCGAGACCCACGGACGTGGAGCAGGTCGCGGCGTGGCCGCCCTTCCAACTGCGTCCGGACCAGCAGCCCGCCGCCGCGCTGATGTCCGCGGCCGGCTCGGCGGGCCTCACGCCGCGCGCGAAGACGGCGGGCCCCTCGAACATCGGCAATCTGCTGGCGGGGGAGGGCATCGCATCGACCGCCGGGTTCGGTGTCCGCTACGAGGGCCTGCACGGCGTGGACGAGCGCGCCCGCCTCGCCGACCTGCCGTTGGTGTACGGGGTCTACCACCAGGCCGTCCTGGACCTCCTCGCCACGCCCTGACCGGATCCCAGATCCGTCCCAGGACCGTCCCACCGCACCTCCCACCAACGTCCCAACTCCGTCTCTGTCGCCGCACCGTGAGCTGCGCTGCCATGGAATCCGCACCACGTGATGCCCGCAGCGCAGCCGACGACGAGGGAGCCGACGATGGCATCCACCACCACGAAACAGGCGCCGGCCTGGCAGCGCGAGGGGCTGGTGCTGCCGGACGCGCTGGGCCCGCGGACCTGGGACCAGCTCATCGAGGAGTCCGTACAGCTGCGTGAGGCGGCAACGGTCTCCGGATTCACGCAGACCGCCTCCCACCGCGACGGAAGTTTCTGCACCCCCTCGCAGTACCTGTCCACCCAGGGCGGACCCGTACTGACGGCCGTACTGCGCAACATGGACCTGCTGGGCCTGGTACGCGAGGCGAGCGGCCGGCCGCGGCTGATCCCGGTGCGCTGCGGCTACAACTACTACCGGCTCGGCGACTTCATGGGTCTGCACCGCGACAGCGTGAAGGCGACCATCACGTTCACGTTCGCCCTCACCGAGGGACTGCCGCCCATGGGCTGGGCACCCCAGCTGTGCGAGGCGAGCAGCGACGAACTGGCCGCGCTGGTCGCCTCGCAGGGCCTCTACCCCGCAGGCCACCCGGTGCGGGAGGTGCCGTTTCGGCAGCTGTCGGCCTTCGACGGCTACAACATCCCCCACTGGCGCCCGCCTCTCACCCAGGCCGACCAGCAGGGAGTCATCGGCACCTTCTGCTACTTCGACCTGTGACCTGCGGACCTGTGAAACGGGGTGTGCCCGTGTCCGAGCTGAACACGCAGTGGAAACAGACCGGGAGCGTGCTCTTCCCTCCCGGCCTCGTCCCCGGCGAACAGTGGGAGGAGATCGCCGCCGAGGCGCTGGCCCTGCGCGATCAGGCCTTCGGGCGGCTGAACAGCAACCCGGCCACGGTCGCCCACCGGGACGGGTCGATCACCGCGCCGCAGCGCTGCCACGCCCACCCGGGCGGAGAGGGTCGGCTCCACCTGTCGGCCCTCGGCCGTACGGACCTTGCCGCGCAGCCGGTCGTGCAGCTCCCTGACCAGTCCGTTCTCCCGCCACCTGCGGAAGAAGGCATAGACGCGATCCCACGCGGGGAAGTCGGCGGGAACCGAGCGCCACTTGATCCCGTTGTCGGTGACGTAGAAGACCGCATCCAACATCTGCCGGTGGCAGTAGCCCTCCGGTTGCCCGCCCCGGCCCTCCAACCAGGCCGGCACCGGCAGCGCATCCCGCACCACCGTCCACTCTGCATCCGTCATGTCCGACGGATACCGCCGCACCCTGTTCGGACGGTCGGCCGCGTTCCCGAACCGGTGCGCGAGGCAATCGCACGACGACACGCGGGAGTTGGACGGGACGAGGACCGTCACGCAAGACTGGAACAACAGGGCCTCCTGGTACTCGAGTGGCGTCGCAACCCCGAGCTACCAGGAGGCCCTGTACTCATGCATCCACCTGGCCAAGATCACCCGCCCAGGCACCCTGTTCGATCAGAACCGACCTCATGATCGATAGGAATACGGCTTCTTACGGACGGCAGAGCCGGGTGGGGAGTTCGTCGAGTGCAGCCCCGTGTAGCTCACAGGCCCGATCGAGAACACGCTGTGCTTCGCTCTCACTTCACTGCGCTGCCTGCCAGGCAAATGGAGTTGTCGAAGCGGGCGATCGAGGGACAGCATCTCCTGCACAAGAAAGCTGTGAGCTTGCTGTGGCCGCGCCGGCCCCGCTTTGCAGTTTCTTTCACTTTCTGAAGGTCGCATATCGGCCACGCTCGGCCAGCCGTATGCGAGGAGACAGGGTGTGGGCTCATGGCACGTTTCCGGCACGGCGTGTGGGTGGGGTGGGCGCGGCTTGCCGGGGTGGCCGTGAGAGCTCCGAGATTGAGCCGGAGCCTGAGTTATTCAGTTCAGCGAATCCCTGGGCTGTGGCCTGAGGGCTTAAAGAACCCCATCTATGAAAGAAATGGTTTGCAGCTGCGGTCAATCTGATGGCTGGTCCGGCCGACTGGCGTCGAGCTTCGAGCCGGTGGCCGCAGGGCTCGATGGCGGCTCCATCTGCGCGGTTTCTGCTTTGCCCTACTTGATATCGCGCAGCGCATGGCTGGATGTTGTGCATCTTCGCTGTATACGCCATTGACCAGCTGTGATGCGGACGGTTCTGATGAGGCGGCCGTAAGGGCGGGGTAAGAACTGTGTGAACAGTTGGGGTGGGGGATGGGGTTTTCTTGGCATACGCGCTCCGCGGTCGCCGCGCGTAGACGACTGGTCTCGTTGGCCGCAGCAGCCGCTTTGATGGCTGCTCTGCCGACGCTGGCGGTACCGGCGACCGGAGCGCACGCGGACGACACTACGGCCACCGACCAGCCGACGCCGGAGGCGCGGGCGGACGCGGAGAAGGCGGCGGAGACGGGGGAGCAGGTCGAGGTTGTAGGTGAACGCACGCCGTACACCACGACGTTCGCGAATCCGGACGGGGTGACGTTCACGCTGAAGGATTCCGTCGTGCCGGTGCGGACGCGCCAGGCTGATGGTTCCTGGGCGCAGCCGGACGCGACGCTGGCGGAGAGGTCGGACGGCACCGTCGGGCCGAAGGCATCTGTCGCTAAGATCTCCTTCTCCGACGGTGGGGACGGTGCCGACCTGGTGAAGCTGTCCCTCAACGGGCGTTCACTGACTGTGGGTTGGCCGGGCACGTTGCCGAAGCCGACGCTGGACGGGGACTCGGCGGTGTACGCGGATGTCCTGCCGGGCGTGGATCTGCGGATGACTGCCACCACCGAGGGCTACCGCGAGGTGCTCGTCGTCACCTCGGCGCCGGCTGCCGCGAACCCGGAGCTGAAGGAACTCTCGTTCCCTGTGCGGGCCGACGGGCTGTCCCTGCGGGACGGTGGAAGCGGCGGCCTGTCCGCGGTCGACGACGACGGCAACGCGGTCTTCCGTGCCCCGGCCGCCCAGCAGTGGGATTCGTCCGGCGACACCACCAGCACCGCATCCGCCTCGCCTGTGGCCTCCGCCCACTCGGCGTCCCAGAGCTCGTTCACGACAACGGCGCAGGACAGCACCGCTGCGGCGAGCTCCGGCGACGACGGTGAGACGACGTCGGACCCGACCGAGGGCCCCAGCGACGGTGATACCTCCACCCGCCTTCCGGTCACGGCGGAGCAGGGCACGATCAAGGTGACCCCGGATGCGTCGATGCTCGCCGACGAGTCCTCTGTCTTCCCGCAGTACATCGACCCGGACGTCGGTATGACGGCCTCCGAGCGGACGCTGCTGTCCTCGGACGGGGACACGTTCTACAACTTCTCCGGCGGGGACGACGGCAAGGGCATCGGTTACTGCGGCACCTATGTCACCGGCGGCTACGCGTACTACTGCGGTTCCGGCTACAAGAACCGCATGTACTTCGAGTTCTCGCCGGCGAAGCTGGCGGGGAAGCACGTCCTGGACGCCACGTTCGCGATCACGGAGAAGTGGTCGATGTCCTGCAGCCCGTCGTGGGTGGACCTGGTGCGCACGGGCAACATCTCCTCGTCGACGAACTGGCCGGGTCCGACGGCGAACTGGGACCTGATGGTGGACCGGGATGTGTCCGCGGGACGCGGGTCGGCGTGTGATCCGAGCCAGCCTGCTGCCCCGATCGAGTTCAACGACAACCCGGCTGAGACGAACGAGAACCTCACGTCCACGGTGACGAAGTTCGCCAACGGTGACTTCTCTCGTCTGACGCTGATGCTCAAGGCGCATGACGAGACCGACCCGAACGGCTGGAAGCGGTTCGACGACAACGCCGAAATCGACGTGAAGTACGTCGGTATCCCGGCTAAGCCTACGAAGATCGGTCTGGTCGTTGGGGCCACTACCGGGACCACTGTCGCCTGCGAGACCAAGCAGTCGGACCCGTTGGTGGTGTCCGAGCCGAAGCCGTTGCTTCAGTCGACGCCGCAGACCGCGGCGGGCGGTGAGTCGGGTGCGTCGCTGAGGGCCGTCTACAGTGTGGACGCGTACACGGCGAGCAGCGGGACGTGGTCGACCGTTTTCGAGACCGCACACCCCACCAGTGGGTATGTGGGTGACAACGTTTCGCCGGGCAGCGTGCAGACGTCAACGCTGACTGAGGGGACGTTGTACCGGTACCGGTCGTGGACGCGGTCGTACTACAACAGCGGTGACGATTATCTGGCCGGTCCGTCGAACGGGTCGACCACGGGCTGGTGCTATTTCAAGGTTGACCCGACTCGCCCCAAGGCCCCCGGGATCGCCCTGTCGAGCCCGTACTCGGCGTGCACCACGGATTCCTGCACCGCAGCTGGCGGTCCCGGTACGAAGGTGACCTTCACTTTCACGCCCGCGTCCGGTGACAGCACCAACACGGCCTACGAGTACAAGACGACAGCGTCCGCCGCGTGGTCGGCACCCATCACCGGCTCGACGGCGACGGCCACTTTCACCCCGCCCACCTCCGGCACCTTCAGCGTGTACGTCCGGGCCAGGGACTCCATCGGATACGGAGCCCAGAACGCCGTGGACTTCCTCGTCGCGGAAGGTTCCGGACCGTCCGGCCAGTGGCACTTCGACGAGGCGAGCGGCGCCGCACTCGACACGTCCACGACGGTTGCGGCGGAGCAGGACAACGCCACCCTCTCCTCGTCCGGTGCCTCCCGGGACGGGCGTGGCCGGCGGGGTGTGCTGACGCACGATGCCACGGGGGCGGAGTTGGTGACGCCGGTCACGGACACGGGTCTGACGGTCGACGGCACGGCGGGCTATGCGGCCGCCTCGGGCGCTGTGGTGGAGTCCCGGTCGTCGTACACGGTCGAGGTGTGGGCCCGGATGGCCGCCACCCCGACCCACAACTACGTGCTGCTTTCCCAGACGGGCAGTGGAAGCACCCAGCCCGGTTTCGCGATCTACTACTCCACCTCCTACGGCAAGTGGATCTTCAACTGGCACTGGACTGATTCGGCCGGCACCGCGCACTTCGTACGCTCGCTCGCGGACACGGCCTCTACGCCGGTGAAGGTGTGGACGCATCTGGCCGGGGTGTATGACGCGGATGCGGGCACGATCCAGCTCTACGTCAACGGCAAGGCCCAGGGCAGTCCGCAAGCAATACCGAGCGGGGAACCCGAGGCGGACACCGGCCTGCTGGAGTTCGGCCGCGGAAACGGCAGCACGGCCGGCACGTTCACCGACTACTTCAACGGGCAGATCGACGAGGCCCGGGTCTGGCAGCGGGCCCTGTCCGCGCAGGAAGTGTCCACGGAGGCACGGTTGCTGACCGCGGACCGGTATGCCGCCACCGAACTCATGGCCGACTGGGACCCTTCGGCGGCGACGGGAACCACCGTGCCCGACACCACCTCCGGCTACGGGACCTCCCTGACGCTCTCGGGCGGCGCGTCACTGGACGGGACAGGGATTGTCCTGGACGGCACCGATGACACGGCGTCCGCGCCGGGGCCGCTGGTGGACGAGACCGGGTCCTTCACCGCGACCACGGCCGTGCAGTTGGACAGCGCCGCGCTCGCAGCGAAGCCGGTGGGCTACATGGGACAGGTCCTCGGCCAGCGCAGTGCGGACGGCTCCGCCTGGGGGCTGTGGTATGAGCTGACGGGCACCGACACCGACCCCGAGACCGACACCACCATCCCCGTCGGGCTCTGGCACTTCGGCCGCCTCAACACCGACGGCAGTTTCACCGGAGTGGTCTCCGACGATGTCGCCAACCTGGGGAGCGCGGTGCGCCTGACGGGTGTGTTCGACGCCCAGTCCGGCACGGTCAGCCTCTACGTCGGCGACGCGCAGAACGGTGATGACACCAGCTATACGGCGGCGGTGGGCACGGGTGACTTCGCCGTCGGCAAGGCGTACGTGAACTCCGTCTGGGGCCACTATCTGCCTGAGACGGTCAGCGATATCCGGGTCTGGGCCGGTGCCATGGCCAGCCAGGAACAGATCGTCGAGACGGTCGGGGACTGACCTCCCCCCTCTCCTTGGCGGGGCGGCGCCTGCTGCCGCCTCGCCCGAGCAAGTCCCGCGCTTCCTTTGTTGATGACTTCTGACGTGTGAGGGGTTGTTGTCGTGAGTGCCGCCAGTGGTGCGAGACGCCGTAGACACCGAGTGCTCACGGTCGGCGTGACACTCGCGTTGGCCGTGGCCGGTCTGACTCCAGTAGCCGCCCAAGCCGCGACATCCACCAAGCAGTTGGTACCCGCTGTGCCGAAGCAGCGTTCCGACACCGTGAAGGCTGTCGACGGTCTGGGGGCGAAGAAGGCCAGGGCGCGGGTGGCCGCGGAAAAGGCCGCCAACAAGAAGCAGGCCGAACAAGCCCTCGTGGAGCAGAAAGCGACCTGGCCAAAAGCCGCCGCCGACGCCGGGTCGCTGCCCGCTTTCGGCACGGTCCGGCTGACTGCCGGTGGTCTGCCCGTCTCCGTTCACCACTCCACGGGGACCAAGGCTGCTTCCGGAACGGTCAACGTTCAGGTCCTCGGCCGCAAGGCCGCCACGGCCGCCGGGGTCAAAGGCGTACTGCTTAGCGCGAGCGCGAGCAACAGTGGCAACGCCGACGTCAGCATCGACTACAGCGCCTTCGCCTCGGCTTACGGAGGCGACTGGGCAGGCCGCCTGCGCCTTGTCACCCTGCCCGCCTGCGCACTGACGACCCCGGAAAAGGCTGCCTGCCGAATCCAGACACCGCTGGATTCCCACAACAGTGTCACCGGCCAGACCGTCTCCGCCACGGTCTCACTCGGCTTGCCGGCCGCGAGTGCATCCGACGCGCGGGCCTCCCGGTCGAGCATCCGGTCGGCCCCGCTCGCGGCGGCGACGGCATCAGCAACCGTGCTGGCGCTGGCAGCCACCTCGGGTGAGTCGGCATCCGGTTCGGGCAACTACGCGGCCTCACCCCTGTCGTCCTCCTCCACCTGGCAGGCCGGTGGCTCCTCCGGCGCGTTCACCTGGACCTACCCGCTGTCCACACCGCCCGCGGCGGCAGGTCCCGCACCTTCCCTCTCCCTGGACTACGACTCCGGCAGCACCGACGGCAAGACGGCATCCACGAACAACCAGTCCACCCAGATCGGCGAGGGCTTCGACCTGAGCGCCTCCTCGTACGTCGAGCGGTCGTACGCCTCCTGCGACGACGACGGCCAGACCGACAAGCACGACGAGTGCTGGAAGTACGACAATGCCTCCCTCGTTCTCAACGGCAAGTCCACCGAACTGGTCAAGGACGACACCACCGGGGACTGGCACCTCAAGGACGACGACGCCTCCACCGTCACCCACTCCACGGGCGGTACCAACGGCGACAACGACGGCGAGTACTGGACCGTCACCACCGGCGACGGCACCAAGTACGTCTTCGGTCTGAACAAGCTGCCCGGCGCCGACACCCAGCGCACCAACTCGGTATGGACCGTCCCGGTCTTCGGCGACGACTCCGGCGAGCCCGGCTACGACCAGGGATCCAGCTTCGCCGACCGCTCCCTCACCCAGGCCTGGCGCTGGAACCTCGACTACGCCGTCGACCTGCACGGCAACGCCATGTCGTACTGGTACACGGCCGAGACGAACTACTACCCCAAGAACGGCGCCTCGACCGCCAACACCCAGTACACGCGCGGCGGACACCTGGACAAGATCCTCTACGGGCAGCGGGCGAGCACCCTGTTCACCGGGACCGACTCGGACGAGGTGACGTTCTCCTACGACGAGCGGTGCACCGCCTCGGACTGCTCCTCGCTGACCGATTCGACGTCGGACAACTGGCCGGACGTGCCGTACGACACCATCTGCGCCAGCGGGGACGACGACTGCAACACCGACAGCCCGTCGTTCTTCACCCGTAAACGCCTCACGAGCATTGACACGTTCGCCTACTCGGCCACGGCCGCGAAGCTCACCGCGGTGGATTCCTGGGCGCTGACGCAGAAGTTCCTGGACGGCCAGGACATTGGTGACACCTCCGACCAGACCCTGGTGCTCTCCTCGATCCAGCACACCGGCAAGAACGGCACCGCCATCACGCTGGACCCGGTCACCCTCACCTATCAACTGCGGGCGAACCGGGTGGACTCCACCTCCGACGACATCCTGCCGCTGAGCATGCCGCGGATCGCCACCGTCACGTCCGAGACCGGTGGCATCACCACGGTGACCCTGTCGGACCCGGAGTGCGTACGCGGCTCGAACATGCCGTCGTCCGAGGACAACGACACTCTGAGCTGCTATCCCCAGTACTGGCACATCAACGGCGCCACCGAATCCTTGCTCGACTGGTTCCACAAGTACCGGGTCACGGCCGTACTCAGCACCGACCCGACCGGTTTCGGGCAGGGGGTCGAGAACTCCTACAGCTATGCCGACCCGGCCTGGCACTACAACTACGACCCGCTGGTTCCCTCCGACGAGCGGACCTGGTCGCAATGGCGGGGCTACGGCAAGGTCACCACGACCACCGGCGCAGCCGGATCCACCCAGTCCAAGACAGTCAGCCTGTACATGCACGGCATGGACGGCGACAAGCAGTCCGACGGCACCACCGCCTCCGCCACGGTCAACGGCCTGGACGTCTCCGGCCTGGACGTCACCGACGTCACCGACAGCGACCAGTACGCCGGCTTCCTCCGCGAACAGATCACCTACAACGGGTCCACCCCCACCGCGGTGACGGTCGACACTCCCTGGTCCTCGCAGACCGCCAGCCAGCAGAAGTCGTACGCCAGCATCAAGGCCTACTACGTCCGCACCGGCACGAGTGCCACCTCCACCTACCTCACCGCGTCCGCGACCTGGCGCACCCGCCAAGTCTCCACCACCTACGACTCCTACGGCATGGCCACCCAGGTCAACGACACCGGTCAGACCGGCGTCAGCGGCGACAACACCTGCACCCGCACCTGGTACGCCCGCAACGCGGGCATAGGCCTGATCAACCTCGTCTCGCGCACCCGCGTCGTGGGCCAGGACTGCTCCGTCGCCGAGACCGGCCTGAACCTACCGGCCTCCTCCACCTCTCGCGGGGACGTCCTCTCCGACTCGGCGACGGCGTACGACAACGCCTCCACCACCGCATGGTCCGCCACCCAGACCCCCACCCTCGGTGAGGCGACGTGGACCG
Organism: Streptomyces sp. W16; assembly: GCF_033194735.1. Lineage (NCBI taxonomy): Bacteria > Bacillati > Actinomycetota > Actinomycetes > Kitasatosporales > Streptomycetaceae > Streptomyces > Streptomyces sp. W16. The sequence goes on along the minus strand of NZ_JAWOAI010000031.1, from coordinate 9,746 downwards.
GACGGGCCGCTGCCTACCCGGCCACAGCCGCCAGCGGAGAGCGTTATCCGTCCACGTGGCAGACCATCGCCACCACGACCTACGACGACAGCAGCGGCACGGCCGGCCTCGGCCGCATGCTGACCGCCACCGATGTGAACGGCAACACCACCACGACCGCCTACACGCCCACCGACTCCGGCCCGCTGACGAAGACCAAGGTCACCAACGCCAAGGCGCAGTCCACCTACACCTACACCGACTACGCCTCGGGGCTGGCGACCAAGGTCTACGACGTCAACAACAAGATCGTCGAGACCAGTTACGACGCCCTGGGCCGCAAGACCGCCACCTGGCTGACCAACCGCTCCCACTCCGCGAACCAGACCCCGAACTACACCTACGCCTACAGCGTCACCAACGACGCCCCGTCCTGGACGTCGACCTCGACCCTGAAGGCCGACGGGACCACCTACACCACCGCGTACACGATCTACGACTCCCTCCGGCGGCCTCTACAGACGCAGTACCCGACCCCCGACGGGGGGCGCCTGCTCACCGACACCCGCTACGACAGCAGGGGACTGGCCTACGAGACCTACGCGGACGTCTTCGACTCCGCCAACCTCCCCAGCGGTTCCTACGCACGGGCGGAATACGGAGGCGCGCCCAAGCAGACCGAGACCGTCTTCGACGGCGCGGGCCGGCCCACCAGCAGCAGCCTGTACGTGTACGGCGTCAAGAAGTGGACCACAAGCACCAGTTACACCGGTGACTCCACCGCGACGACCGCGCTGAACGGCGGCTCGGCGACCCGCACGATCACCGACATATTCGGCAATACCGTCGAGAAGCGTGCCTATGCGGGCTCCGACCCCGCAGACGCCGCCTACGGCGCCGGGGCCGGAGCCGTCTACACGTCCACCAAGTACAAGAACACCCTGGACGACAAGCCCTCCACGGTCACCGGACCGGACGGCGCCCAATGGTCGTACGTGTACGACCTGTTCGGCCGGCAGACCTCGGCCACCGACCCGGACCTGGGCACCACAACCACCACCTACACAGCCCTGGACCAGACGGACACCACCACCGACAACCGCGGCACCGAACTGCTCTACGGCTATGACGTGCTGGGCCGCAGGACCGACCAGTGGCAGACGGCGAAGACCGACGCGAACAAGCTGGACCACTGGGACTACGACACCCTCGCCAAGGGCCAGTTGGACGACTCGATCAGCTACGTCGGCGGCACCACCGGCAGCGCCTACACCCGCAAGGTCACCGCCTACGACAGCCTCTACCACGCCACCGGCAGCCAGCTGACCCTGCCCTCCAGCGACCCGCTGGTCACCTCGGGCGCGATCGCCTCGTCGACCCTGGCCACCACCTCGTACTACAACATCGACGGCACCCAGCAGTACTACACCGAGCCCGCGGCCGGCGGCCTCAGCAGCGAGACCGTGGACTACGAGTACAACGACCTCGGTCAGATCACAGACGTTGGGGGCGCCACCGGCTACCTGCTGGCCGCCGACTACAACGCGCTCGGCCAGGTCAACCAGTACACGCTGGGCACCTCTGAGGCATTGACCGTCAAGAAGGCGTACATCACCAACACCTACGAGGAAGGCACCGACCGGCTCACCCGCAGCCTCACCACCGACGCCACCCGCAGTGTCCAGGACCTGAACTTCACCTACGACGACGCCGGCGATGTCACCTCTACCTTCGACACCGCGAACCTCTCCGGCACCGGCGCGATCGACTACCAGTGCTTCACCTACGACGGCTACCAGCGCCTCACCGACGCCTGGACTCCGTCCACCGCCTCCTGCGCCACCACCGGCCGCACCACTGCCAACCTCGGCGGCGCCTCCCCCTACTGGACCTCCTACGGCTACACCAGCAGCGGACTGCGCACCACGGAGACCGCACACACTGGCACCGGAGACTCTTCCCGCACCTACTGCTACAGCTCGACTACCCCGCATCAGCTCACCGCGACGACCAGTGCCACTTCCTGCACTGGTGTGAGTGCCACCTACGGCTACGACAAGATCGGTGACACGACCGCCCGTCCCAACGGCACCGACACCCAGTCCCTGACCTGGAACGCCACCGGGGATCTCGACACGGTCACCGAGAAGTCCAGCACCGGCACCACCAAGAGCACGACCAGCCACGTCTACGACGCCGACGGCAACCTCCTCATCCGCCGCAACGCCAGCGGCGAGACCGTCCTCTACCTGGGTGCCACCGAGGTCCACCTGGACACCTCGACCTCGACGGCCAAGTACTGGGCCCAGCGCTACTACGGCGCCGGCAGCGCCAGCATCGCCCTGCGTACCAACAAGAGCGGCACGCAAACCCTCTCCTACCTCTCCGGTGACCCGCACGGCACGTCCACGGTCAGCCTTGACGCCACCACCCAGGCCGTCACCAAGCGCTACCTGACCCCCTTCGGAGCCGCACGTCCAGGCGGCACCGGCGTCTGGGCCGACGACAAGACCTTCCTCGACAAGACCACCGACTCCACCAGCGGCCTCACCTACATCGGCGCCCGCGAATACGACTCGGCCACCGGCCGATTCCTCAGCGTCGACCCCGTCCTCGACACGGGCAACGCTCAGTCCCTCAACGGCTACACCTACGCCGACAACAGCCCCGTCACCTTGAGCGACCCGACCGGCCTGTGCCCCGAGATCGACTGCCCGACCCGTCCTGGCCCCGGCTACGAGAACACCACCCCCGGGCAGACCCCTAAGAAGCCGAAAAAGACGGGCACCGGAACCTCTTCCTCGGACAGCCAGGGCAACGTCACGGACGATGGCAGCTGGACCAGCGCGACAACGCCTTCGTCAAACGATGCAAGAGGCTTGGGAAGCTCGTACTACCAGTTCGGAAGCAACAAGCTCAACAGCACGGCAGGCGGGTATTGGTTCCCTCAGACCAATGCCTTCGGTAAGTCGGAAACGGTCTGCTTCGGCCGTCTTGCCTGCAACCACGCGTACGACTACTACCTCCATCACCACGACGATGTGGCCGGAGCAAAGAAGATCGCTGCCACCTACTGCCTTTCCCATGCAGCCCAATGTGAGAGTGACGCCCGAGTCTGGGAACGGACGCAACAGGTGGGAGGCAACGAATTCGTCATGGCCTTGGCTGCTGGTGAAGGAGCCTGGGTGGGAGAAGAAGAAGCAGCAACCTGCAGTTTCTCTCCGGAGACGCCAGTACTCATGGATGGGGGAAAGACCAAACCCATCGGCAAGATCAAGACGGGCGACCGGGTCCAGGCCGCAGACCCCAAGACCGGCAAACACCAAGGCGCACGCACAGTCCAGCATGTGTGGATCAACCACGACAACGACCTGCTCGACGTCACGATCCGCTCCGAGGACGGCCACACCGCCACCCTCCACACCACCGCCAACCACCCCTTCTGGGACGACACCCTCCACACCTGGGTATCGGCCGGCGAACTCCACAAGGGCGACGCTCTCAACACGGCCACCGATCACCACTCCTACGTCATCGCCACCCGCCCCACACCCGGCACCGCCAACCGCTGGAACCTCACCGTCCAGCAACTCCACACGTACTATGTGATCGCAGGGAATGCACCGGTACTCGTCCACAACTCAACGTGCACGTCACTCCCCTCGGAAAGTTCGGATAAATTTGCCGTACTAGGGAAACGGGCAGACACAAGGGTTGCACACGATTGGCCAGACCACGAGGTTCTTTATGTAAATAAGTGGGGCCTGGATAAGAATGATGAGTTCATTCGAGGAGTGATCGAGAAGAGGCAGACCGTGTACCTAGCCACACCGATAACCAGCAGGAGTTTGAGCAATGCAACTGGAGATTCGGTCTATGCTCGGGAGCTCAATCAACTGCTCGATGCCGACTATACGTTCTCCCGTGGAGAGGGTGGGGCGTATGACTACATGATTCCTCCATCGTCGAATTGACCACCTGAAGGGTGATTTTGTGATTCTGTCGGACTGGATTGCAGGAATTGTTGAGCGCGAGTTCGACGAGGGCTCCCGCAAGAGGCTCAGCGAGGCACTCTCGGGTCTAGACGTATCCATCTTTGACCTCCAAGACCCAGATCGAATTGCCGGGGCGATTTTGATCCTATTTAAGGAGGGTGTGGATCTCGATGTGATTATTGACGAGGCGATAACTGACTGGAGGGACTTGTTGGTGAGTGCAGGTCTCGAGAGTGATAGTTGGTCAACTGTGATTGTCGATCGATTTGGGCTGTCTCCCGGGTTGTAAATTGCCAAGAGCATGAAAGAGGCCCTATCGAGATTTATTCGATAGGGCCTGCCTGGAATGAAAGCTGTCAAAACTCCAGTCGGGCCGCTATGCCGGGCGCCTTTGCTAGCCGTGGGTAGTCCTATCGGGCAGTGCATAGCTATAAGCGACCGTAGCCCCCTTCGAATATCGACACCCTCACCCAGAACGCGGCGCGTACGCGGAGGGCCTGGAGCGAGTGGCCGCCAAGCTGCACGCGGATCAGCCGGAGACGTAGCACCGCGTCGACCCGGTATCCAGCTGCGTGTACTGCCTGCGCCATGTGGAGCCTTCCAAGCCCGAGACGGGCTGACGCGTCGGCAGTATGCGCGCACCCAGCCAGCAGCGTGATGCCGATGAACTGCCAGTCCTGGTTATCCGGCGACGCCGCGAATCTGGGAGGTCGCCGAGGGGGTGCGCGCCCCGCTCTGCCCGCCTAGCCCTCTTCGTTGGCCACAAGCTCGCGCAGTTAGAGAGCACGGCCCGCTGCGCCGTCGACCCGAACGAACAGCACCGCTACTACAGCGTCGGATGATCACCTTTCCTCGGCCGGAACGTTCTTCCGGAAAGACCCACTGACGGGGAATTTTGGAATCCTCAATAGTGGCGGCAGTATGAGTACCTTCGTCCGTCCGGCGGGCGACTTGGAGTCGTATTTCGGGGAACAAGTCCAGAGTTTCCCCTAGTGAAATGGGGAACCCGGTGCAGAATGTGGATTTCGCACCCGGGTTGGGTTCGCGATGGTTGAAGAAAAATGAGCCGGATGGAGATCACGTGAACGGCCTGGGATTCTATGAGCGATACCAGGAGATTGGTCGAACCGCCAAACGTAAGGGACCCGTTACGCCAGAGGTGGATCTGTGGGAGTGGAAACAGTTCGCTGATGGTTGCGTGGCGAGATATGACGACAATCTCGCCGAATATCAAGGCGATTTGTGGATCCGGCGGAACATTCAGCTCGCACTTGATGATGAAGAGCTGAGGGGGATGGAAGGATTTGCCGCATTCAGTGAAGCGGTTGGCCGGGTGGATGAGGTATTCAAGTCGTTGCTGCGGTGGATTTGCCCGGCAGAGATCCATCCGGATTCGCATGGTGGAATCTAATCGTTCCTCGGTATGGCGGGGAGGAATTCTCTTCTGATCTTCGGAGGGAATGTGGGACCGTCATCCCGGTGAAAGAGTGAAGGATGGAAAATATCGGTGAGTCGCCCAGGTGCCCGCTAACTGTGTTGTCCAGAATCGGTCTGTCTCGAAACGGAAGCACACCTCGGCAGTGAGCCCGTCCTGCACCTTGGTACCAATCCGCTCCGACGGACAGCGTTTGCAGGGCTGGTTCAATCTGGACGCTGCTGTGGCAGCCCTCGCCCGAGGAACCTGAGCGACTGGACAACGTCAGCCTGTGGGCGGGGGCAGCCCAGTTCGGCGAGGTCGTGAGCCGCAACTGCGCGGAGCTGAAGCAGCCCCTCGGCTGATGCCGGGCGAGAGGAGCAGACGAGGCCCCGGAGGAGTTGCCGGAGCCTTTACCCGCCTCGGATTCCATGGTTCCGAGAACGGAGGTTCAGCCGGCCAGCGCGTTCCGCCGGTTAGATGGAACGGCCCAAGGCATCCGAGGAATCATGGTGATGGCCGGTTCCGCGATGCTGTGTGGCTTCGCGGTGGAGGGGTGGCTGGCCTCTCCGTACCGGCCATCGTGCGGTGTCTGGTCCGCCGGGAGTTCGTCGATCCCTTCAACCAGAGGCCGCGGTCTTACGGTATCCCGCCTGCGACGCTGTACGGCGCGCTGCAGTTCAGGATGTAGAGGACCGGCGGGCGGCGAGGTCCTCGAGGCGTGAGCGTTTCCAGCGCTGCTGACGGGGGCGGCCGCCGCTGCCGCGCCGGTACTCGTATCCGTCGGGCTGTTCGAGGTCGGGCAGGAGTCCGTGCCCGAGTGCGCTGATGAAGCTGTCGGCGCTGCTGTATCCGAGGATCCGGGCTGCGTCGGCGGCGCCGGCCAGGTCCTCGTTCTCGTCCTGGTCGGCCGGCGGCAGCACACCGCGCTTGCGGGCGGCAGTGACGACGGTGGCCCGGTGCCACTTCTTGCGCGCCGGCCCGCGGCTGCCTTCCTCCTTCTCCAGGGAGTCCGGCTCGGGCAGTTCGGGGATACGCCCCTGGTACAGGGCGCTGGAGAAGGAAGCCGTGCTGCTGTAGCCGAGCAGCACTGCAACCTCGGTCGTGCCGAGGAGCTCGTCGGGATCGCCGTCTGCCGAGACCGCAGGCCGTGCTGCCGCCGGCGCAGAGCTGCGCCGGCCCTTGCCGGGCCGGTTGGCCACCCAGGCGACAATGGTGCCGCGGCGCCACATCTGGCCGTCGGCGTCCTCGTCGGGTTCGGGGAAGTAGCCGGGCCGGTCGCGGAAGTAGGCGTCGATGGTCGAGGTGCGGGTGTACCCCAGAAGCTGGGCCACTTCCCGCTTGGTCAGCAGTTCGTCCTGGTCGGCATCGAGTACCGCGGCCGGCAGTGTCCGCTTCTTCGGGGCACGCTGCGCGAAGAATGCGGCGACCTCGTCGTGGCGCCAGAACCGCTTGCGGCCCTCGGTGCGCGCGACCGAGGGGAAGCCGCTGTCCGGGGTGTTGCTCCACTCGCTGATGCGGGGCTTGCTCGTGCCGAACTCGGACACGATCTGCGCGGTGTCCACGAGCCGGTCGGCGGAAGACATCGGGTCCCCTCTGCAAGGATCAGCACGGCGGCGCCGGCACCCGGACGAGCGCGACATGTTCGATAATGCCAAATGAGATGGTTTGCTGTCCAGCCTGACGCCAAATCGGCCTACAGGACGTCCTCGCCCAGCAGGCACACTCCGTAGCGCGCCGCACGCTCCGCCAGTTCTGTGTAGGCCATGGCGGCCGGCGCGGCGTCCCAGGTTGCGAACGCGAGAGCGGCGACTGCCTCGCCGCGTGTCATTCCCTCTTCCCACGGCGCGCCTGCGGCGGCGCACCGCTCGGCGACGTCGGTGTCGGACAGGGGCGCGGTCTCCCGGCCGATGCCGGCCCGCACGTCGGCGATGCCTTCGCACCAGGCGCGGTGGCCCGCGGACAGTAGGTCGCGCAGCGCGTCCGGGTCGCTCATGTTCCGGGTGCGGGCGGCGAGTTCGAGCAGCAGGGCGGTGGGGTTCGTCTCCATGGTCATCTCCTTGTCCACTGTAGGGGGCGTCTGCCGCGCCGTGGGGGAGCCTCGGCGCGGCAGACGGTGGTCATCGGCTGTGAACGGTGCAGTCCTCGCACATGGCGCGGCCGCGACGGCGGGCCAGGTCGGGTTCCTTGCAGGGTTTCTTCTCCAGCGCCGCCCGCACCTGGTCCTGCAGGGCGGTGAACTCCGGGCCGTCGTCCGGGCAGACGACGCCGGGGTCGGGCGCCTCGCGCTGCTGGGCGTGCCGGATCGGGTCGGTGATGCGCCAGTCCGCGCGGAAGCTGTCGCCCCGCACCTGCTCGACCTCGGCGTAGAGGTCGGCCAGCCGCGGCCGCCGGCCGATCGAGAGCAGTACGAGCTCCTGGCGCAGGAGCTCCATGTTGGTCCGGCTCAGGGGACCGGGGGCGAGCACGCTGCACCCTTCGCACGCAGGCTGCTTCTCTGCACCAAGTCAAGCCGGAGGAGTCCTGAAGACGGAAGCCGACGCGGCAGGGCTACACGCTCGCGTCCGTGCCGCGCACTCGGTCCACGGTGCACTCCTCGCCCGCTGTCAGTCTGCCCGGGGCGGCAGTGTTAATCACGCGAAGAGAGCAACGAGCAACCTGCCGTCCCGTTATGTAGTTCTAGGCGTCTGGCGTACCCGGTCGCGTCTCGCGGATGATCTGGTAGCCGTGCTGGTTCATGAACACCCTGCCATGGTCCCGGGCCGCGCCGTGCTGCCGGTACGAGGTGGTGGCAGGGCGGGGCGGGGGCAGTGAGGCGATGGTGGAGCGGAGTTCGTCGGCGGCTTCGGGGTGTTCTTCGAGGAGGTCCTGGAGGCGGATCTGCCAGGTGCGGCGGGCCTCGGCCAACCCGCGGTCGCCGTCCGGGGTTTGCGCGGCGTGTCGCAGGACGTCGAGGCGCCGGGAGGCCGTCTCGACGCGGTCGGGGTCGCCCCGGCTCAGGATCCGGACGAAGCGGTCGCGGGTTGTCTGCCAGGCGTCGGTGGAGGCGGCAGCGACGAGGGCTGCGGAGCCAGCCGCAGCGAGTTCGGTCAGCCAGTCGGAGATCACGGGTGCGCCCTCCTGCGGTGCGGGTGCTGGTGCTGGTGCTGGGTCGGGGAACGGCGCGCGTTCCAGTTGCCGGCGGCGTTGTAGCAGTCGGTGCTGAAGGTGCCGTGCATGCCGGCGCCATCCATGCTTCCGGTGAAGGTGATCTTCCCGGTGCTCTTCACAGTGCCGAAGGTGATGCGGTCGCCGTCGACCGCGCCGCTGACGGGACCGTCGAGGTCGCAGCCCGTTCCGTCGACAGTGAGTTGGCCGGTCATGCGGTTGCCGTTCTGGGCCAGCTTCGCTGTGAGATCACCGGTGGCGAAGTCGGTCGCCCACACTCCGGCCCAATCGCCGGTGAGGGTGTGCGTGGCGCCAGGAGACGGGGACCGGTGTGCCGTTGCCGACGGCGGCACGGACGGTGTGACGGTCAGTCCGAAGTCCGAGTACCGGGCGGAGACGGGAAGCCCGTCGGCCGGTGCCTCTGTCTTGAGCCGCACTAGTCGGCCCTTGTCGTCAATGCGGGCCGTGAATGGCACGCCGGATCCGTCGGCCGAAGGCGAGGTGGATGCGCCGGTCGTCGGTGCGGCAGACGCGGTGCCCGTGCGGGCGGCGAGAGGTGCGGCCATCGAGCTCGCGGACCCCGCCGCCGTCGGCGCGGGGGAGGGGGGAAGCGTTCCCGTGAACTCGCAGCCCTTGCGCCGTGCCGTCGTCACCGACCGCAGCTTGCGTGCGGGCGCCGCGGGATCGACTGCGTCGGTGAAGGCTCCGTCGCTGCGCACCCAGCGGGGATCCGCGCCGGAGGGAGTGGTGGTGCTGGCGGGGAGGACGACTTTGCCCTGGGCGATCGTGCCGGTCACCACCGGCCCGTCCGTCAGGCCCTGCGTGAACCACGCGTTGCGGGACTGCGGGTCTGCCGCACCCGTGACGTGGTGCGGGCCCCGGGTGACGTCGAAGCGGAAGCTCGTCAACTCGATACGGCGGGCGGCTTCCGTGAGGACGGCGCGAGGCGACTGGCCGTGGACCGCGGCGTCGCACGAGCCGTGGTTGGACGTGCGCGTCACGACGACGGTCACAGTGGTGACCACGACCACCACCATCGACACCGCAGCCGCCACCGTTGGGACGCCGACACCACCGGCCCCGGCGCCGAGGGCTCCCGCGATCTTCCCGGACAGGGTGGAGGCGGTCTTGGCCGCCGCGGTGGTACCCGGGGTCGTGGCGCCGCCTGCCGTGGTCGCGGCGTTGGGGGCGACTGCCGGGTTCGCCAGCGG
>NZ_JAWOAI010000030.1:0-34962 GCF_033194735.1 Streptomyces sp. W16 | reverse complement strand
GTCGTCGACCGCCGCGGGGAACGGGTGCTCGGGGGCCAGCCGGTAGTCGACGCACACGGCGCGGGCGTCGGTGCGCCGGACGATCTCGGCGGCCAGCCCCACGGCGTCGGCCGCCGAGCCGATGGCGTAGGCCCCGCCGTGCAGGTACAGGACCACGGTCGCCGGATCGCTCGCCGGGGTCTCGACGGTGACTACGGGTACGCCGCCCAGTTCGCCCACCGTGGTCGAGACGTCGGGAGGCAACGGGATGGACGCCATCATCTCGGCGAAGACGGCGCGCTGTTCGGCGACGTCGCCTCCGAGGTCGAGCGGACCGTGCCGCAGCATTTCGTCGAGGGCCTGGCGCTGTTGCCGGGACATGGCCGTGCCTTTCGTGGTTCCGGTGAAAGCCGTGAGGGGGAGCTGTGGGTGAGCCGCCGGTCAGCGCGGCGGACCGACGACGATCTGGCCATACCTGTCGGCGGCCTCCGCCATGAGGTCCCGGGAGATCTCGAAGCCCTCGGGGCGCGGGGTCGTCAGGTCGCGTCCCGCGTGGCGGAACATGCCCTCGATGCCGCCGGGTGTGCAGATCATGAGGAGGTCTGCCGTGTCGGAGGTGATCCGGTAGCCGTGCGGGACGTTGCGCGGAAGGAAGACGATGCCGCCCTCCGACAGCTCCATCTCCTCGTCGTCGCACCACAGCAGCGCACTGCCTTTGATCAGCATGAAGACCTCGTCCTCGCGTGTGTGCACGTGGTAGGGCGGCGCCTCGCCCTTGGCGACGGAGAACCGTCCCACGGTCAACTGTCCGCCGGTGGCCGCCGCGTCCAGGAGCACGGCGAACTCACCGCCGTCGAGCCATTCGAGTTTCTGCTGCTGCTCGGGCTGTGCGAGGTAGGCCAAGGTCATGACGGTGTCCGTTCTGCGTCCGGGCTGCGTCCTGTGCTGCGCGTTCACGGGGATGACTCGCTCGGTCCGATGATCCTCTCGGCTCCACGCCGGCCGCCAGGCGTGCGGGTAGGACCAGCAGTACCACTCCCCCGGATCCGGCCCGAGGTGTCACGCGCGTCCGGGAAGGTCATCGTCTTGTGGCATTCTCTGCTGCCATGAACGTCTCGACTGATCAAGAACTGCCGTCCGAGGACGAGGACATGGAGATCCGGGCGGTCTCCGCCGAGCGACTCACGTTCTTCGGGGACGCGGTGGTCGCCATCGCGCTCACGCTGTTGGCTCTGGAGCTGCCGGTACCGGAGGGCTCGACCAACTCCGAGCTGTGGCACTCGGCCACGGACCACCGGGAGAGCTATCTGGCGTTCATGATCAGCTTTGTGGTGATCGCCGCGCACTGGCGCTCCCACCACCGGGTGTTCCGCTATGTCACGGCGTCGAACGGCAAGTTGACGTCCCTGACCATGTACTGGCTGCTCATGCTGGTGATCACCCCGTTCGCGACCGACGTGATCGGCGGGCACGGAGCGTTCCAGGCCCGGTTCGTCTTCTACGCCGTCGTGCAGTTCGCGGCCTGTCTCCTGTTCATACTGATGGTCAACGAAGTCCGTCGTGACGACCTCTACCGCACCGGCACTCCGCCCGAGCTGTTCTCCCGGACGATCCGCGGGATCGGCATGGTCGCGGTGGGCTTCCTGGTGTCGATCCCGGTCTCGCTCGTCACCCACTGGGCCTACCTCTGCTGGATCGTGGTGCCGGTCACCGAATCGGTCATCGCGAGGCGCCGGGACCGCTCCGGGCACCGCCCCTCGGCCGACTGAGCCGAAGGACGTCGGCCGGCGAAACCGACGGCTCGACGTGAGCCTGTCGAGTGTGCTGGTGTCGTAGCGCCAGGCGGACTGCGGGAGGTGCTGCCAGGCCGGTGAGCAGGAACAGTGCGCCGACCACGTACCAGCCGGGGCGCCCCCAGGTGATGCACAGCGCGATGAGCAGTCCCGGGCCGAACGCCTCGGCCAGGCCCGCCCCCAGGCCGAACACTCCCAGGTACTGGCCTGTGGCGTCTCGCGGGGCGAGTGCGAAGGACACCTCGAAGCCGGCCGCGGCGTGCCACAGTTCGCCGACCGTGTGGATGACCACCGCGGTGATGAGCAGCGTCGTGGCCGCCCGCGGCGGAACCCCCGCCGAGAGTGAGATCAGTGCGCAGGCGACGAGGAAGGCCACGCCCGCTCGACGGTAGGCGCGTCCACCGGCCACGGGAGAGTCGACGCCGCGGCCGGCCCGTACCTGAAAGGCGACGACGATGACCGTGCCGGTGAGCATCGTGCCCGAGATGAGCCAGTGCGGTGCGGTGGTGGCGCCGATCAACCAGAGCGGAACGGCCACGGTGAGGACCTTGAACTGGATGGCCATCACGCCGTCGAGAACGGTCAGCAGGAGGTAGGGACGGTCCCGCAGGGCGCGCCATCGGGGGCTGTCCGTCACGGGTCCGGGCGCGACGGGCGGCAGCAGGAACAGTGTCGCCGCCGAGCAGGCGAACGCGAGCGCGTTGCCGACGACCATGCACCGATAGGCGTTCAGGGTGCCCACCTGGACGATCCAGCCGGCGCCCACCGCGCCGACGGAGATCCCGACGTTGGTGACGGCACGCAGCAGGGCGCGGAACTCCTGCGGCCGGTCTCCTCCGTAGTGCCTGATGAGCGGGGTGCGTGCGGCGAGTCCGGCGGCCTTGGCCGCGGCGGCCGGGCCGATCACGAGGACGAACGACCAGAAGCCGTCGGCCAGTACGAACCCGGCGGTGGCCAGCGCCTGCACCAGCAGCGTGGTCATGTAGACGCCACGGGCGCCATGCACGTCGACGAGGTGACCGACGGCGATACCGACGGCCGGTGCGAGGAGTCCGGCGATGCCGAGGCCGAGCCCCACCTGCCCCGCCGGCAGCCGCACCGCCTGGGTGAAGTACGGGACTCCGGCCGTCAGGTAGAGGCCGCTGCCCATCGTGTAGATGAGATTCGAGGCGACGAGCACCCGCTGCGGTCGGCCGTCGGGGATCAGCTTGGGCACGAAGTGGTTCCGGTTTCCGGGCAGTTGTGGTCGCGGCCCGGTGTGAGGCGGTTCGGCCGGCGGTCACGCTCCGCGCGGGCCGAGACCGTCAGGGCCACGAGGACCATCGCGGTCAGGAGCCCCCAGGCCGCCGCGAAGCCTCCGGTGAGGTCCGTCAGGAGGCCGAGCACGGGCGGTACGGCGACGATGGCGATCTGGTTGACGGACATCGCCAGGCCCAGGGCGAACCCCGTCCGGCCCGGGGGCGCCGACTCGGTCACATGGGCGACCCATGGGCCGTACCAGCCGAATCCGAAGAACCCGAGCCAGACAAGAGCGCAGCAGGCCACGGCCGTTGACCGGCCCGGCGGGGTCAGCAGTACGGCCATCCCCGCGATGACGGCGACCATGCAGAGGCGGACGGTGGCGTAGCGCCCGGATGCGCGGCGGTCGCTCCGGGCGGCGAGGACGACACGTCCGGCGACGCCCGCGATCTGGACCACGACCAGCACCAGGGCGGCCGGGCCCGCCCCGACGGACGCCACGTCGTGGAGGTAGAGCACGGTCAGGATGCCGACGCCGCACTGCACCGAGATCAGGCTCGCCCCGGAGAGCATGATCCTCGCCATGGCCGGTTCCCGGAGCAGACGCAGACGGGTACCGCGTCCCGTCTCCGGGGAGCTGTGCAACTCCCTTGCGTTGAGGGCGACTTGGCCGGGTGGTCGGCGATAGAGGCCCATGAAGGCGGCGGCTCCGAGCAGTGCGACCAGGCCGCCGGCCAGGAGCGCCGCCCGCCGGCCGAAAGCGTCGGCGAGAACGGGGAGTACGGCCGAGGCGAGCGCCGCGCCCAGTGGCAGGCCCGCCTGGCGGACACCCATCGCGAACCCCCGTTGGGACGCGTCGAACCAGGACGCCACCGACTTGCTCCCGCCGGGTTGCACGGTGCTGTATCCGGCGCCGACGACCAGCAACACGCAGAGCAGCGAGGCGTATCCGGGCGCCAGGCTTCCCACGCCGAGCGCCATGCCGACCACGCAGGCGCCCGCTCCTACGACCCATCGCTCGTCGTAGCGGTCCAGCAACTCCCCCGCGATCGTGAGCCCTGCCAGCGGGGCGAACTGGGCCGCCGAGATCAGCAGGCCCAACTGCGTTGTGCTCAGGCTGAGTTCGTGTTGCAGGACGATGCCCATCGCGCCGATGCCCTGTACGAAGAAGCCTGCCGCGGCCTGGGTGAAGGTGGCGACGGCGAGGACGGTCCACCGGTAGCGCGTGGCGTCGTCCTGGTGGCGTGTGTCTTTGCCCCGGCCGATCACGGGCGCCAGTACAGGGCGGGGTCCGGGTGTTCGGTGAAACCGAGGTCGCGGTACAGCGGCTCGCCTTCGGCGGAGGCGTGCAGGTCGACCCGGGCGACGCCTGCGTCGCGGAACCAGCCGAGCAGGCCTCGCATGATCGAGCGGCTGTGCCCGCGTCGCCGGTGGGCCGGGTCGGTGACCACGCCGAGTACGTGCCCGATCCGGCCGTTGCGCAGGTGCGGGCCGGGCAGTCGCTGCTCGACGGTGCCGATGCCGCAGGCTGCGAGGGTGCCGCCGTCGCCGTCCACGACGAGGATGCGCACGGTGTCCGCGGTCAACTGTTCCTTGAGCACCACGGCCAGGGCGTCCAGCCAATCGCCGTCCGCCGACGCGGGGTTGAAGAAGTCGCCGCCCAAGTCCTCGAACAGCAGCGCCCGTAGCCGTATGAGCTCCACGAGGTCGTACTCCACGGCCTGCCGCACCCGGGACGGGTCTGTGTTGTCGCGTTGTCGCATGGCGATCAGACTGCTGTAATGGTCTTATGCACCTCAACCCTTACGGCGAGGATGCCGTGAACCTGGCCGCCGATCTGGTCAACCGGCCCCCCGCCGACGCCGAGGAACTCGCGGACCGATGCCGTGCCGCCGGTCTGGTGCTGGAGCGGCCGACGACCGCGCAGGACTTCGACCGCGCCCGGTACGCGCTGGAGTCGTGGGAGAAGGTCGTCGACGCCACCGACGAGCAGGCGCGCGCGGAGCTGGTCAACCGGATGCTGGAGGAGGCCGCCGCCTATCCCCGGATGACCGACCACGCGGGCAGCGGCTGGCACCTCCACTACCGCGACGACCGGAAGCCGCTCGGCGATGTGCTGTTCTCCCTGATCTCGGTGGGTACGGCACTGCATCTCGCGGGACGCGGAATGCACCGCCTCCGGCGCTGCGCCGTGACCGAGTGCGGCACGGTCTTCGCGGACACCTCCCGCACGGGGCGGCAGCGCTACTGCACCCAACTCTGCGCCAACCGCGACGCGGTACGCAGGCACCGGGCCCGCGGTCAGGAAAAGGAGGCATCCAGTATGTACAAGGGAAAATCCAGTTCATCAGTGCGCAAATCGATCACTGGATCGGTGTAATCGCCAAATACGTCGTACCGCTCGGCGATCTAGCGTCGGAATGCACGGGGCCGCACGGACCAGAAAGGCATTCCCACACTCATGCCCATCCCGCATACCGCCGTCATGCCCGAAGCCGAGTCCGACACCCTGACCGTCTCCCGCCGCGCCGGACAGCCGGCCGCCGTCGACCTCCTGCTGCCGGTCGACGAACTGCCCGAGACGTCGTCCTCGCCCGACCTGATCTGCCGCCGTGTACGCGACGAGCTGATGCTCGACGGCAACGCACGCCTCAATCTCGCCACCTTCGTGACGACGTGGATGGAGCCGCAGGCAAGGGAGTTGATGGCGGAGACCGCCGAGAAGAACCTCGCCGACCGCGCCGAGTACCCGCAGATCACCGCCATGGAGGAGCGCTGCGTACGGATGCTCGCGCGGCTCTGGCACGCACCGCACCCGGAGCAGGTCCGCGGCTGCTCCACCACCGGCTCCAGCGAGGCCGCCATGCTCGGCGGACTCGCACTCAAGCGCCGCTGGCAGGAACGCCGGCGCGCCCAGGGCAAGGACACCGCGCGTCCGAACCTCGTCATGGGCGCGAACGTCCAGGTGTGCTGGAAGAAGTTCGCCAACTACTTCGAGGTGGAGCCGCGTTACGTCCCGATGGAGCCGGGCCGCTACCACCTCACCGCCGACGCACTGACCGCCTACTGCGACGACAACACCATCGGCGTCGTGGCGATCCTCGGCTCCACGTTCGACGGCTCCTACGAGCCCGTCGCGGACATCTGCATGGCCCTGGACGGATACCAGGCCGCCACCGGCACCGACATCCCCGTGCATGTCGACGGCGCGTCCGGCGCCATGGTCGCCCCGTTCCTCGACCCGGCCCTCATGTGGGACTTCCAGCTCGAACGGGTCGCCTCCATCAACACCTCGGGACACAAGTACGGGCATGTCTTCCCCGGCCTGGGCTGGGCGTTGTGGCGCGACGCCGAAGCCCTCCCGGACGACCTGGTGTTCGAGGTCGACTACCTCGGCGGCAGCTCCCCCAGCTTCACGCTCAACTTCTCCCGCCCGGGGGCGCATGTCGTCGCGCAGTACTACAGCTTCCTCCGCTACGGCTTCGAGGGGCTGCGGGATCTGGCGGCCCAGAGCCGGACCACCGCCCGCGCCCTCGCCGCGCGCATCCGGACGATCGCCCCCTACGAGCTGGTCACCGACGGCTCCGAACTCCCGGCGTTCGCCTTCCGGTTGACCCCCGGCACGCAGGGCTTCACCGTGTTCGACGTCTCCCACGGCATGCGCGCCCGCGGCTGGCATCTGCCCGCCTACAGTTTCCCCGCCCCGTGCCAGGACGTCTCGGTCCTGCGGCTGGTGGTGCGTACCGGGTTCACCGCCGAACTCGCCGGCATGTTCATCACCGACCTGACCGAGGTCACCCGGAACCTGCACACCGTCCTGCCGACACCCGCACCGCCGCTCAAGCCACTCGTCACCGTCTGACAAGGCGGCCGGTCGGCGTCAACTCGCCCTGAAGGAAACGGAGTTCGTCGGTCCCGCCGCCGTGGATCAGCGGGTGTGGCGGCGGACCGCGTCGAGGAGTTGGTCGATGTCGTCGGCGCGATGCGAGAACGCGGTGACGAACCGGACGATGCCCGGTTCCCAGCGGTCGTGGTAGAAGGCGTAGCCCTCGGCGAGGAGTCCTTCGGTGACGTGCTGGGGCAGGCGGCAGAAGAGGATGTTGGCCTGCGGGGTGGCCAACAGGCCCGCTCCGGCAATGGACTTGAGGCCGTCGCCGAGGCGGGTGGCCATCTCGTTGGCCTGGCGGGCGTTGCGCAGCCACAGACCGTCGGTGAGGTACGCGTCGAGCTGGGCCGTCTGGAACCGCATCTTGGAGGTGAGTTGGCCCGCGCGCTTGGCGCGGAAGGCGAGTTCGGTGGCGAGTGCGGGATCGAAGGAGACGATGGCGTCGGCGGTCATCGCGCCGTTCTTCGTGGCGCCGAAGGACAGGACGTCGACACCGGCCTTCCAGGTCATCTCGGCCGGGATGGCGCCGAGTTGGTCCAAGGCGTTGGCGAAGCGCGCGCCGTCCATGTGGACGCGCAGTCCCGCGTCCTTCGCGATGGCGGCCAGCCGGCGGATCTCCTCCAGCGTGTAGACGCTGCCGCTCTCGGTGGCCTGGCTGATGCTCACCACGGACGGCTGCACACTGTGGACGTCGCCGGCCCGGCGGCGCACCGCGGTCTCCAGCGCGTCGGGGTCGATCTTGCTGTCGGGGCCGGGGACACCGACCAGTTTGGCGCCGTCGGTGAAGAACTCCGGAGCACCGCACTCATCGGTGTTGATGTGGCTCTCCGGGTGCGAGAGCACGCTGCCCCACGGCGGGGTGAGGGCGGCCAGGCTCAGACCGTTGGCGGCGGACCCGGTGGAGACCGGGAAGACGTCGACGTCCCGCTCGAAGATCTCGCCGAGCCTGCGGCGGGCCCTGTCGGTGAAGGGGTCGTTGCCGTACGGCAGAACCTGTCCGGCCGCAGCGTCGGCGACGGCCCGGGCTATCTCCGGGGAGGCTCCGGCCATGTTGTCGCTGATGAAGGCACGGCTGGAGGGGGTGGTGGCGATGGCGGTGCTCATGAGGGGTCTTCCTAGGTCTCAGGCGTCTCAGAACTGTCGACTCTTGGCGGTCGGTCTCAGGGATTTCAGGTGCTGATCGGGGAGGCGAAGACGACGGTGATGTCGACCTCCTCGGCGCCGGTGCGGTAGAAGTGCGGGGCGTCTCCGGCGAAGGCGAGCATGTCGCCTGGGCCCAGGTCCTGCGGGGCGTCGACGGGTCCGGCGGTGACGTACCCGGTGGCGATGAGCAGGTGCTCGATCGTGCCGGTGGCGTGCGGCACGCCGGCCAACTCCGTCTCGGGCGGAATGCGCAGCCGCCAGATCTCCAGGCTGTTGCCGCTGCTGATACGGCGCAGCAGTTCGCGGGAGACCTCGCCGGGCTCGATGTCCGTGGCCGGCCGGAACACCGGCCCTGTATCGGCGTCCCGCGCCAGGAGGTCGGCGATCGGGATGCGCAGGGCGATCGCGATGGCGTCCAGGGTGTCGATCGTCGGATTGCCGTTCCCGGCCTCCAGTTGCGACAGCGTGGCCTTGCTCAGACCGGCGCGCCGGGCCATCTCCGCGGCACTCATCCCGCGCTGCTGGCGCCGCAGCCGGATCTTCGCACCGACCGCGGCGGCTGTGCTGCTCACCGGCCGGCGGCCGGACGGCGGGGGCGTCATCGAGGGCTCCGGTGGGTCGCGGAGTAGGACACGCGGATACGGCCCTTCTTGACCTTCAGCGTCGGCAGCACCAGCTCGGCGAGGTCCCCGAGGCTGCGCACATGCGTGCCCCCGCACGGCGCGGCGTGCAGCGTGTCCAGATGCACCACGCGCCGCCCGTCGGACAGGTACCGCGCGGAGACCGGCAGGTCGTCGGCGACGGCAGCCGCCACCCCGTCACGGAGCGCGGCGGTCACCTCCTCCCGCCCGTCAGGATCGACCAGCCGCGCGTCCGTGTGCGGCGCCTGGAACTCGATGCGGGCCTGCCCGGGGAAGTGGATGCTGCCGACCATCTCCCAGCCCTGCGTCCGCCCGACCGCCTCGACGAGGTGTCCGGCGGTGTGCAGCGCGGCGTACAGCATCCGGGCCTCAAGGTCGATCCGAGCTCGCACCCGCTCCCCCACGGCAAGGGACGGAAGTCCGTCGCCCACCGCCGCCGTCGCCACGACCAGTCCCGAGTCATGGTCCCGGACCGGGACGATCTCCCTGTCCTCCAGCCACCCCCGGTCGGCGGGCTGGCCCCCGCCCTGCGGATGGAACAGACAGTCCTCGACGGCGACCCAGGGTGTCCCGTCCCTCTCGCCGACCGCGATGACCTGCGTGTCGACCTGCTCCAAGTAGGTGTCATCGAGGTAGGCGCTGATCTGCGCGCTCTCCCGAGAAGCCGCGATTGAATGAACCATGCGTTCACTATACCGAACTCTCGGGAAATGGTGAACGCATCGTTCGTTTTACTAAACACCGGCGGGAGCGACAACCCTGCGCTCAACTCCCGTCACCGTGGTCGTGACGACGCGCGAACCGAGCGCGGGCGTCGTCATGGGCGCCACGCAGCAGCCGTAGGACCGTGTCCGTCGTCCTCGGGCCGGGATTGACGACGCAGACCCAGCCGTGTGGTCCGTACACCGGGTGCGGCAGCAACGTGTCGGCGACGGCGTGATCACGCGGCTCCTCCCCCGTGAGTTCGCTGAGCGTCGTACGGCCGACGTGGATGTTGACGCGCCACCGGCCCGGAGGGTCGAGGTCGGACGCGGTGTCGCCAGGGAGGTTCTTGGTGACGACGGTGCCGTACGGCTGGGTGTTCCGCGGCAGTCGGCCGTCGGGGGCGCAGTAGAAGAACGCGTCCCCCCAGGCGAGTTCGGGGAAGTCGCCGCCCGGCCCCGGTACCAGCACGAGCGCGCCGGGGAAGTCTCGTACGGCTGCGATGATCTGTTCCATACTCATGGTTCAAGCATCATCTTCAAGTGCTTATGTGGGGTTGGGCGATGGGCGAGGCGGCGAGTGGTGCGCGGCGCGGGACACTCAGGACCGCCGATGTGGCACGCGAGTCGGGGTACTCACTGCAACAGGTGCGCGATCTGGAGCGGTTGGGAGTCATCCCGCCGGCCACCCGGTCGGACAACGGTTACCGCTCCTACGCGCCTTCGCATGTGCGGGCCCTGCGCGCCTATCGAGGGCTCGCGGGCTCGGTGGGCCCGGTCCTCGCCCGGCGGATGCTCGCGGAGTTGCGGACGAAGACGCTCGTGGAGGCGGCCTCGGTGATCAACGAGGTCCATGTCCGGCTCGCGCGGGAACGCGAGGAGACCCTGCGCGCCCAGCAGGCGTTGCATGCGATCCAGGACGAGGCGAACTCACCGGCTCTGGAGCGGGACGGTGACGCCATGACGATCACCGAACTCTCCAGAGCCCTCGGTGTGCGTCCCTCGACTCTGCGGTTCTGGGAGCAGGAAGGGCTCGTCACCCCCGAACGCGTGACCTCTCGACGAGCGCGGCGCTATGACCTGTCGGCCATCAGAGCGGCCCGCATCGTCACGGCCCTGCGTGGCACCGGCCACAGCGTTCCCGCGGTGCGGGAGATCATCCGCTCCCTGCACCGGCTCGACGGGCGGGGAGAGGCCCGGCGCGTCCTGCGAGAACGCCTCGACGGGATCGCCGTACGGACGGTGGGACTCCTCCGGGCGGGCGCGGACCTGGCAGCCGTCATCACAGCCGCTCACGAACCGGAGACCTGCGCACCCACTCCACCAACCGGCCGCCAGGAAAAGGCAGTTGCCGCTCCCGCGTCCGTCCTGAACGATTTCGGACCATGACGACGAGCACCGACCACCCGTCCATCCGCCCGCTCGCGCTCGTCACCGGAGTGGGGCGCACCGTCGGTATCGGTGCGGGAATCGCCCTCCGGCTGGCGGCCTCCGGCTGGGACATCGCCTTCACCTACTGGACTCCCTACGACGAGCGCATGTCCTGGGGTGCCGAGTCCGGCGCGGCGTCGGCCATCACCGAGGCGCTCAAGGAACACGGCGCCGCGACCATCGCCGTCGAGGCGGACCTGTCCGACCCGGAGACCCCGGCCCGTGTCTTCGACGAGGTCGGACGCGGGCCGGGCGGCGTCACCGCCTTGGTGATGTGCCACTGCGAGTCGGTCGACTCCGGTCTGCTCGACACCACCGTCGAGAGTTTCGACCGGCACTTCGCGGTCAACGCGCGTGCCACCTGGCTGCTGATCCGCGAGTACGGCCGACGGTTCGCCGCCGCCCCGGGCAGCGGCCGGATCATCGCGCTGACCAGCGACCACACCGTGCACAACCTCCCCTACGGCGCGAGCAAAGGCGCCCTGGACCGCATCACCCTGGCCGCCGCCCACGAGTTCGCCCACCTCGGGATCACCGCCAACGTCGTCAACCCGGGCCCGGTGGACACCGGTTGGATGACCGAGGAGGGGCGGGGGCAGGTTCTGCGGCAGACACCGCTCAACCGTCTCGGCACGCCACGGGACACCGCCCACCTCGTCGACTTCCTCTGCTCGCCGGAGGGTCAGTGGATCAACGGCCAACTCCTCCTGAGCAACGGGGGTTTCGCGTAGCGCATGTGTCACCGGGCGCAGTCCGCGGCCAGGCGCAGGCTCTCCTTGACCGCGTGCGGGATGTCGGTGATCGGGAACAGCGTGTGCCGTACGGTCCGTTCGGCGTCGACGATCAGGATCAGGCGTTTGTGGCGCAACCGGCCGGCGCCGCGGAAGGTCGGCAGTCGCAGGGCGGCGGCGAGTTGCTGGGCGGCGTCGGAGAGCAGCGGGTACGGGATCTCCTCCGCGCGGGCGAACTCTGCCTGCTCGTACGGGAGTTGGGTGCTGATTCCGCGCACGTCCACGCCCGCCCGGCGGAAGTCGGGCCACGCGTCGCGGAAGAGCCGGTTCTCCAGTGTGCAGCCCTCGGCCCCAGGGATCGGCGGCTCGCCCCACTCGACGCCCGTGCCGGGGTAGGTGAACAGCACCGTCGCGGCGGCGTCCGGTGACACAACCGGCAGGTCCGCGCCCTGGGTGCCGGGGAGTTGAAGGTCGTCGGGCAGGCGGGTGCCGGGCAGGGCGTGCACGCGGGCGTGTTCGGCGCTGTCCTCGGCCGCGGTCGCGGTGAGGGTGCCGTCGCCCAGCATCCACCGGTCGCCCCAGTCCTGCATGGCGACGAGCAGGGGCAGCAGCGCGAGCCCGGCATCGGTGAGCACGTACTCGTAGCGCACCGGTCGCCGCTGGTAGAGGCTGCGGTGCAGCACCCCGCTCGCGACCAGCCGGCCCAGGCGCTCGGTGAGGACGTTGCGGGACAGGCCGATGCCGGCGGCCAGCGCGTCGAAACGGACATTGCCGCGGGCGATCTCCCGCAGCACCAGAACGTTCCACCAGTCGCCCAGGACCACGGCGGCCTGGGCGATGCCGCAGGTCTCGTCGGCGTTGTGCTTCCTCATGCGCCCATAGTAGGTTCTCTTTCAGGACTCACTTTGTTTCATGATGGAACTTACCGCCCGCCGACGTCCGGGACGCGGGCCCTGCGTGAGGAGTTGCACCGTGACCGCCATCAGCCGGGTCGTCGCACGCGAGATCATCGACAGCCGGGGCAACCCGACCGTCGAGGTGGACGTGGAGCTCAAGGACGGATCGCTCGGCCGCGCGGCCGTACCGTCGGGCGCCTCCACCGGGGCCAAGGAAGCGGTCGAACTGCGCGACGGCGACCCGACCCGCTTCCACGGCAAGGGAGTTCGGCGCGCCGTCGACGCCGTCAACGAGAGCATCGCGGACGCCGTGACCGGACTCGACGCCGAGGACCAGGCGACCGTGGACCACACGATGATCGAACTCGACGGCACCGACACCAAGTCCCGCCTCGGCGCCAACGCCCTGCTCGGCGTCTCCCTGGCCACCGCCAAGGCCGCCGCAGCCGCCCACCGGCTCCCGCTGTACCGCTACATCGGCGGCGTCGACGCCCGCCTGCTGCCGGTACCGATGATGAACATCGTCAACGGCGGCGCCCACGCGGACAACCCGCTGGACTTCCAGGAGTTCATGATCGCCCCGATCGGCGCGGCGACCTTCGCCCAGGCCGTCCGCATGGGCTCCGAGGTCTTCCACACCCTGCGCCGCGACCTGATCGCCGCCGGCCACAGCGCGAACGTCGGCGACGAGGGCGGCTTCGCCCCCGACCTGCGCACCGCCGACGAAGCCCTCGACTTCGTCCTGCACGCCATCGAACGCACCGGCTACAAGCCCGGCACCGACATCACCCTCGTCATGGACCCCGCCACGTCGGAGTTCTTCCGCGAGGGGGTCTACGACTACACGGGAGAGGGCGTCCGCCGTACCCCCGCCGAACACGCCGACTACCTGGCCGAGTTGGTCGACCGCTACCCGATCGCGTCGATCGAGGACCCGATGGCCGAGGACGACCACGACGGCTGGCGGGACCTGACCGCCCGGCTCGGCGAGCGCTGCCAGCTCACCGGTGACGACGTCTTCTGCACCAACGAGACGCTGTTGAGCGCCGGAATCCGGGACGGGATCGCCAACTCCATCCTGGTGAAGGTCAACCAGATCGGCACCCTCACCGAGACCCTGGCCACCGTCGCCACCGCCCACCGCGCCGGCTACACCGTCGTGATGTCGCACCGCTCCGGCGAGACCGAGGACACCACCATCGCCGACCTCGCCGTCGCCACCGGCTGCGGCCAGATCAAGACCGGGTCGCTGTCCCGCGCCGACCGCACCGCCAAGTACAACCAACTCATCCGAATCGAGGAGGACTTGGGCACTCAGGCACGCTACGCGGGGCGGGCGGCGCTGGGACTGCGCAGCTGAGGCGCCCGCCTCAGGAGACCTTCACTCCCAGCAGGTCGACCGGGGCGACGACCGGCGGCGCGCTGAGCTTCGTCTGTGCGATCTCCCCCAGTGCGGCGGCGATTTGGCCGGTCAGGTGCGCCTGCCGCCCCTGCTCGTCCTCGAAGGTGTCGAACACCCCGAAGGTGGTGGCGTTCTCGCGGAACGCGAACCACGTCACCGTGCCCTGTTCCTGCTCCGCCAGTTCCTGGGCACCGCGGAGCAGGGCCTCCACCTCGTCGGCGTGCTCCGGCTCGGCCTCGATGCGTACCAGCAGACCGACCTTCATGTGACCACTCCTTGTGTACGTCCGGAGCGCCGGACTTCCGGCGCACCACGAACCTATGGCGGTGGCCGGTGATCACATCAGTGGCGGAAACGACACGGTTGATAGCGTTACCGCCATGAAGGTAGCGGTCGTCGTCTACGACGGAGTGTTCGACTCGGGGCTCGCGGCCGTCCTGGACGTGCTGAGCAACGCCAACGCCCTGGGCGGACAGCTCCAGGAGTCGTCGCCCACCTGGGAGGTCACCCTGGTCGGCTCCGGCCCGAAGGCGCGGACCGGGGCGGGACTCCTCGTGGCGCCCGAGCCACTTGAACTGGCGGACACGGCGGACCTCCTGGTCGTACCGGCGTTCGCGGCGAGCGATCCCTCGGCGCTGCTCGACCATGTGGGCGGTGAAGTGTCCCGGCCCGTCCGCGACCTGATCACGCGCACCCGCGCACGGGGGACGACCGTCGCCTCGGCGTGCGCGGGTACCTTCCTGCTGGCCGAGGCGGGAGTGCTGGACGGGCTGCGTGCCACGACGACCTGGTGGTTGTCGCCCGCGTTCCGGGACAGGTATCCCAAGGTCGAGCTGGATCACAGCCGGATGGTCATCAGTTGCGAGGGCGTCATCACCGCGGGCGCGGCCTTCGGTCACGTCGATCTCGCGCTGGCGATCGTCAGGGCCGCCAGTCCCGCGCTCGCCGACCTGGTCGCCCGCTATCTCGTGGTCGACGAACGTCCCTCGCAGGCCGCGTACACGATTCCCAGCGCCCTGGCCCAGAGCGATCCCACGGTCGCGGCCTTCGAACTCTGGACCCGCGAGCACCTGGCCGAGCCCATCGGCATCCCCGAGGCGGCCAGGGCCATCGGGGTCAGTGAGCGGACGCTGCAGCGTGCCGTGCGGCGCACCGTCGGGACGTCGCCGATCCGGTTCGTCCAGGACCTGAGAATCGAACGCGCCTCCCATCTGCTGCGCACCACCGGTCTGTCCCTGGAGACCATCTCCAGGAGGGTCGGCTACGAGCACCCCAACACCCTGCGCGTACTCCTGCGCGAGCGCACCGGGAAGACCACGTCGGTCCTCCGCGGCAGCAAGTGACGTCGATTCAGGGGTAGTTCAGGGGATGAGGACGATCTTGCCGCGCGTGTGGCGCTGTTCGAGTTCGGCGTACGCGTCGCGGACGCGGTCGAGCGGATAGGTGGCGGCGACGGGGATCTCGATACGGCCGGAGGCGACGTGGTCGGCCATTTCGGTGAGGACCTCTCGGGTGGAGGCGCCTTCGCTGCCCGCGCTCCTGGTGCCGAGCTCCTGCGCCTTCTGGAACGAGATGATCGTCTCGATCCGGTGCCTGGGGATGCCCAGATCGACGGCGAGTTGGACGTAGTCGGGTCCGAACAGGTCGATGAAGGCGTCGATCCCGTCGGGTGCCGCCGCGGTGAGCGCATCGGCGAGTCCGTCACCGTACGGGACCGGGGTCGCGCCGTGGGCGGTGAGCCAGTCGGCGTTGGCGGGTGAGGCGATGCCGAGGACGTGCGCGCCATGTACGGCGAGGAGTTGGACCGTGACGGTGCCCACTCCGCCGGCGGCGGCCGAGACGGCGACGGTCTCGCCGGGCTTGGGGGCCACCGCGTCGACGGCGGCCCAGGCGGTGCAGCCGACGACGTAGAGGGAGCCGGCCACTTCCCAGCTCAGGGCGTCCGGCTTGGGGATCAGCTGCGTCACCGGTACGACGACGTGGGTGGCGTGGCTGGAGCGCTGCCAGGAGAAGCCGAGGACCTCGTCGCCGAGGCCGAAGTCGGTGACGCCGTCGCCGAGGGCGGTGACGATTCCGGCGAGGTCGCTGCCCTGGCCGGACGGGAAGGTCGCGGGGAACCGCTCGTGCATCACGCCCGAACGGATGGCCGCCTCACCGGGGTTGATGCCGGCCGCCCGGACCTCGACGAGGACTTCTCCCGCGGCGGGGCTGGGCATCGGCACCTCGGTGACGTGCAGGACGTCGCGGTCGCCGTACTGGTCGAAGCGCACTGCTCGTGCTTGCGCGGGGCTCATCTGGTCTCCTTCGTCAGGGGTGTTGGCCCGTCCGGGGCGTGTGGGTCGGCGGCGCGGAGCACGGCGAGTGCGCTGGCGAGGTGGCCGAGCGCCGTGTCCGGGAGCGGCCGGGCCAGCCAGGTCGCGAGCTCCCGGTCGAAGACGGGGCCGGCCTCGTTCACCAAGTCCTGTCCGGCCGCCGTCAGTTCGACGATCGAGGAGCGGCGGTCGGTGCGGTGCGGCCGTCGGGCGCAGTGGCCCAGTTTCTCCAGCCGGTCGACGGCCTGGCTCGCGCCGCCGACCGTGATGGAGAGGGCGGCGGCGATGTCGTTGACCCGGCAGGAGCCCGCGCGTTCGACGACGAGCATCACGTTCAGGCTGCCCAGGGTCACACCGCAGTCCTGGCGGAGCCGGGCGTCGATCCCGTTCCACAGGTCCGTCTCGAAACGCACCAGGTCGTCGAAGAGTTGCCGCAGGTCCACGGGCGGGCTCCTTCTGGCGGAATGCATTAGCTCTAATCATCTTAGCTCTAATGCACTTCGGATGCGCCCCTCACGATCGGATCGGGTGCGGCTGCCGGAGCGGCACCGCCTTCGCTGAGGCCGAACCGTGCGTGGAACCGCCGCAGGAAGCCGGGCGCGTACCAGGCCGAGCGGCCGAGCAGACGCATCGCGGCGGGGACGAGGACGCCTCGTACGGCGACGGCGTCGATGAGGATGGCCAGTCCGCTGCCCAGGCCGAACAGCTGCATGAAGCTGAGCTCGGCCGTCCCGAAGGCGAAGAAGCTCACCGCGAGCAGACAGGCCGCCGCGGTGACGATGCGCCCGGTGTGTCCGAGACCGTTGGTCACCGCGGACTCGTTGTCCTCGCCCTGGTCGTGGAGTTCCTTGATCCGGCTGGTGACGAAGACCTCGTAGTCCATCGAGAGACCGAAGGCGATGCAGAACATCAGCACGGTCATGGAGACGTCCATCGGCTGTGCCGTGAAACCGAGCAGGGACGAGAGATGGCCGTCCTGGAAGATCCAGGTCATGACGCCGAGGGTGGCGCCCAGGCTGATCATGTTGAGGAGCAGCGCGCGCAGCGGTTGTACGACGCTTCCGGTGAACAGGAAGAGCAGGAGGAAGGTGGTGAGGGCGACCAGGGCCACGGCGAGCGGGAGCCGGCTGCCGACGGAGTGCTTGGAGTCGACCAGTACGGCGTCGACCCCGCCCACCAGAGGCTGTGTCCCGACGGGCACGACGGCCGCCCGCACCTCCCGGACCAGGCTCTGGGCCTCGTCCGACTTCGGTGTCAGGGTGCTCACCACGTTGATCTGCTGCGCGTCGGGGCGGCCGAGGGCGGTGTTGCCCGGGTCGGTCGCGGTCGGCTGCCCGTCGGCGTAGGTGCCGGTGCTGCTCTCGACGCGGACGACGCCCTTGAGCCCGGACAACTGGGCCGCGTACAGCCCCAGCGAGCTCCTGCTCACGGGTGAGTCGATGACGACGTGCAGGGCCGAGTCGTCGCTGCCGTTGAACTTCTCCCGCAGTACGGCGGAGACCTGCCGGCTCGCGGCGTCCTCGGGCAGCACGCGTTCGTCGGGGGTGCCGAAGGTGATGCCCAGCAGCGGGCTCGCGGCGACCAGCAGGACCGCGAGGACGGGCAGCGCGGTGAGCGCGGGCCGCCGCATGACGGTGCGGGCCAGCCGTCCCCACAGGGGTGCCCGGGTGTCGGAGCGGCCACGGTTCGCCCACGGGAGCCGTCCGCCGTTGACCCGGTGGCCGAGGACGACGAACAGGGCCGGCATGACGAACAGGGTGCTGACGGCCGCGATGACGACGACACCTACCCCGGCGTAGCCGAAGGAGCGCAGGAAGTACTGCGGGAACACCAACAGGGCCGCGAGCGCCGCCGCGACGGTCGCGGCGGAGAACGCGACGGTACGGCCCGCGGTGCTCACGGTCCGCCGTACGGCGTCGTCCACGCTCGCCCCGGTCGCGAGCTGTTCCCGGAACCGGCTGACCATCAGCAGCGCGTAGTCGATGCCGAGGCCGAGGCCCAGTGCCGTGGTCAGGTTGACCGCGAAGACGGAGACGTCGGTGACGCTGCCGAGGACGAACAGCTCCGCGAAGGTGCCCGCGATGGCGATGGTTCCGATCGCCAGCGGCAGCAGGGCCGCGACCGCGCTGCCGAAGACGAGCAGGAGCAGTACGAGAGTGAGGGGTACGGCGATGGACTCGGCCAGGACGAGGTCCTTGGCCGACTGGGTGCCCATCTCGCTGGTCACGGCGGCACCGCCGCCCGCCCTGATGGTGAGGGAGTCCTTGTACGGTCCGGCGTAGGCGTCGATGACGCTCTTCGCGTTCTTGTCCCGCTGGGTGTCGTTGCCCTTCACGTGGGCGAGCACCACGGCTTCGCGGCCGTCCTTGGAGCGGAGGTCGGGGCTGGCCGTGTCCCAGAACGAGATCACGTTCTCAAGGTGTTGTTCCTTCTTGAGGTCGGCCACCAGGGCCCGGCCGCTCTGTTGCGCCGCCGGCGCGTCGACGCGCCCCTCACCGGCATCGACCAGCAGGACCAGGTTCGTCTCCCCGCCGAACTTCTCGTCGATGACCTTCGCGGCCCGCGAGGACGCGGAGGACGGGTCGTCGTAGCCGCCTCCCAGCAACTTGCCGAACGCGCCCGCGCCCAGGACCCCCATGAGGGCCACTGCCACGACGGCGACTACGAGTACCAGCCGCGACCGGCGGATCACCAGTTCGGCTATGCGTTCAAACACGCCCGTTCTCCTTTGCTGTCCATACGTCGAAAGAGGCGCGAAACAGCCGGAGTCGGCCAATGGAGCACTCTTCGTCGCCGTGCCCGACGCTAGTGAGGAGCAAGAAGATTTGGCAGTGTTAGATTTTCCTCACACCTTGCAACTTCACGTTCCCCGGCGCGAGTTGCGGTCGTACGGTGAGCGCATGCCCGTCGACGAAGCCACGACCGCCCTCCCCTCCCTGCGGCAGCGGCGCAGGGCCGCGGCCACCCAGGAGATCGTGGACGCCGCCGAGCGCCATCTCACCGAACACGGCCCCGCGGCCCTGTCCCTGCGCGCGGTGGCCCGCAGCCTCGGCATGACGGTGCAGGCGCTCTACCACTACTTCCCGAGCCGGGACGCCCTCATCACGGTGCTCGTCACCAAGGCGTACGACGACCTGGCCGACGCCGTGCAGGCCGCCGTCGAGACCCCGGCCGACGACCCGGACCTGCCCCGCCTGGTGAGGGCGGCCGAGGGCTACCGACAGTGGGGCATCGCCCACCCCGAGCACTTCCAACTCCTCTACGGCACACCGCTGCGGGACTACGCGGCACCGGCCGACGGTCCGACCACCCGGGCCACGCGACGGATGAGCCAGATCTTCGAGCGCGAGCTGTTCGAGGGGTTCACCCCGGAACAGCTCGCCGCCGCCGACATCCCCGACCTCTCGCCGTCACTGCGGTCCTATCTGGAAGAACTTCCGCACTACGGCCAGGGACATCTGCCGTCGCCCGCGACCGCCCTCCTGATGAGCGCATGGGGACATCTGCACGGCCTGGTCGCGCTGGAGGTGTTCGGGCACACCGACTTCCTCGGCGGTCACCAGGAGGAGATCTTCCGCATGGCGATGCGGAGCCTGCTGGCGGACATCCACCGCAGGATCACGTGACACGGTCCGCCCGGGCGCCGTAGCTTGCCGAGGTGGATCTCTTCGCACGCTCCTGGACCGCTCTGCTCGCGGCGGTCGCCGACCTCAAGGACGCTGATTTCACGCGGCCTTCGGGGTGTGCCGGGTGGTTGGTGCGGGACCTGGTCTGCCATCTGGTCATCGACGCCCAGGACGTGCTGATCACCCTCGTGACACCGGCCGACACGGAAGTGACCCGCGATGCGGTGACCTACTGGGCCGTGAGCCGGGCGGCGCCCGCCGGTGACGACCCGCTCGACGCGCTGATCGTCCGGCTGGCCGCCGCGTACGAGGAGCCCTGGCTGCTCAAATTCCATCTGGACGACGTCGGTTCCGCCGCCGGGCGCGCCGCCCGACTCGCCGACCCCGGCCTGCGGGTGAGCACGCAGGACCAGGTGCTCACCGCGGGCGACTACCTCTCCGCGTACGTCCTGGAGTGGACGCTGCACCATCTCGACCTTGTCGCACACCTCCCGGACGTGGCGGGGCCGCCCGCCGAAGCGCTCGCCGGGGCCCGCAAGTTGCTGGAGAGGATCGCCGGGGCCGTGTTCCCCGCGTCGTTCTCCGACCGGGACGCGCTGCTCGTCGGCACCGGGCGGCGTACGCCGACGGACGCGGAGACGCAACAACTCGGCTCACTGGCAGCGGAGTTGCCACTCTTTCTCGGGTGATCTCTCGGCAACTCGGGCCGGGCGCACCCGAGTTGCCGACATGTGGCGAGCGGTCGTATCACTCAGATCGCTGCCGCCGCCGCGCGGCCCGCCTGGCGGCCGGAGAACAGACAGCCGCCGAGGAAGGTGCCCTCCATCGAGCGGTAGCCGTGCACTCCCCCGCCGCCGAAGCCCGACACCTCACCGGCCGCGTACAGACCGGGAATCGGCGTACCGGTGGCATCCAGGACACGGCCCGAGAGGTCGGTCTGCAGACCGCCGAGGGTCTTGCGGGTGAGGATGTTGAGGCGGACCGCGATCAGCGGTCCGGCGCTCGGGTCCAGGATCTTGTGGATCGCGGCGGTGCGGCTGAGTGAATCCCCGGGATAGGAAAGGGCGTTGCGGATGCCCATCACCTGGGCGTCCTTCGAGTACGCGTTGTCGATCTCCCGGTCCCGGGCCTCGATCTGCCGTTGGAGATCGGCCAGTTGGATCAGACCGTCGCCGGTGAGTTTGTTCATGCCGAGGACCAGTTCGGAGAGGCTGGTGGCGGTGATGAAGTCGACACCGTTCTTCCTGAACTTCTCGATCGGCTCCGGCGTCTGCCAGATGCGCGAGAGCAGCATCAGGATGTCCTTGTTGGTGAGGTCCGGGTTCTGTTCGGACCCGGAGAGCGCGAACTCCTTCGCGATGATCTTGCTCGTGGTGACGAACCAGGAGTAGTCGTAGCCGCTGGCGGTGATCGAGCCCAGGGTGTGGAGGGTGTCGTAGCCCGGCATGTCGGGCGCGGAGAACCGTTTGCCCTTGGCGTCGAACCACATCGAGGACGGGCCCGGGAGGATACGGATGCCGTGGTTGGGCCAGATCGGGTCGTAGTTCCTGAGGCCCTCGGTGTAGTGCCACATCCGGTCGGGGTTGACGATACGGCCGCCCGCCGCCGAGGTGATCCCCAGCATCCGGCCGTCCACGTAGGCCGGCACACCGGTGATCATGTTCTTGGGCGGGGTGCCGAGCCGGGCCGGCCAGTTCTGTCGTACGAGATCGTGGTTGGCGCCTATGCCGCCCGAAGTGACGATCACGACCGGGGCCTTGAGGTCGAAGTCGCCCACCACGGTGCGGGAGGTGGCCTTGCCGCGCTGGGCGGTGCTGGGTTCGAGGATCGCGCCGCGTACGCCGGTCACGACGCCGTTGGTGCGTACGATCTCGTCGACGCGGTGCCGGAACTTGAAGGTCACCTTGCCGCTGGCGACGCCGGCCCGCACCTGCTTCTCGAACGGCTCGACCACTGCCGGGCCGGTGCCCCAGGTGACGTGGAAGCGGGGCACCGAGTTGCCGTGTCCGTCGGCGAGGCCGCCGCCGCGCTCGGCCCAGCCGACGATCGGGAACCAGCGGATCCCCAGGCCGTACAGCCAGGACCGCTTCTCGCCCGCCGCGAAGTCCACATACGCCTCGGCCCACTTGTGGGCCCAGTAGTCCTGGCCGGTCGGGTCGTCGATACCGCGGTCGAAGCCGGCCGTGCCCAACCAGTCCTGCCAGGCCAGCTCCTGGGAGTCCTTGATGCCCATGAGCCGCTGCTCGTCGGAGTCGACCAGGAACAGCCCACCGAAGGACCAGAACGCCTGGCCGCCCAGGTTGGACTCAGGTTCCTGGTCGAGGAGGAGCACTTTCTTGCCTGCGCCGACGAGTTCGGCGGTCGCAACCAGTCCGGCGAGGCCGTGGCCGACGACGATGGCGTCGGCGTCCGAGGTGCCGGCCGCGAACGCCGGTACCGCGTGCGCCGCGAGGGCAGCGCCGGCGGCGACGCCGGCCACCGTCAGGGCTCTTCGTCTGCTGATCGCCGTGGGGGACGTCGAGTTCTCCATGAGGTGCCTTCCGAATGAGATACGGGAGGTGCGGGAGGGGTGTCCGACACGTGGAGCGCGCCGCGACACCTCAGTTGTTACCGCCGGTAGCACCTAAGGAAACCAAGCTGTGTCGGCAGTGTTGCGGACAGCGGATCCAAGGCCGGCCGAGTCGGGGTCAGGACCAGGCGAGCGGGCCGTCGCGGTCGATGAGGCGGCCCGAGCCCGCGCCCGGTCCCTCGGTGGCAAGCCGGACGATCGCGTCGGTTCCCTCGGTGACGGTCTGCGGGCCGCTGTGGCCGTTGAGGTCGGTCGCCGTGTAGCCGGGATCGGCGGCGTTGACCCGAACGTCCTTGAGGGCCTTGGCGTATTGGGTGGTCAGCATGGTGAGGGCCGCCTTGGAGGCGGTGTAGAGCGGCGCGACGACGGAGGACTCGATCCGCGACGGGTCGTGGGTGATGGCGAGGGATCCCATGCCGCTGCTGACGTTGATGACGACCGGGTCGGCCGAGCGGCGCAGCAGCGGGAGGAAGGCGGTGGTCGTGCGGACCACGCCGAAGACGTTGACGTCGAAGACGCCGAGCGCGTCGGCACCCGTCAGGCCGGCGGGATCCCCGTGCGGGCCGTGCACTCCGGCGTTGTTGATCAGAACGTCGAGTACGCCTTCGTGTACGGCGACATCGGCGGCCGCGGCGGCGACGGAGGCGTCGTCGGTGACGTCGATACGGACGAACCGCGCACCCAGTTCGGTGGCGGCAGCGGCGCCCCTCTCCTCGTCGCGGGCCCCGACGATCACGGTGTGGCCGAGGGCGAGGAGACGACGGGCGGTCTCATGGCCGAGACCCTTGTTGGCTCCGGTGATGAACGTGATGGTCATGCCTCGATCGTCCGCGCCGCGCCCGTGCTGTGCCAGGGACGCCACGACCGTAGGAACGGTATTACCAGGACAGGGAGTTGGGGCAGGATGGAGGGCATGGCAGTGAACGAGGGCCTCGGGCTGGGCGCGACGATCCGCGCCTGGCGGGAGCGGCTGTCGCCGTCGGAGGTGGGGCTGCCGTCCGGCCGGTCCCGGCGGGCGAGCGGCCTGCGCCGTGAGGAACTCGCCGAGCGCGCCGGTGTGTCGGTCGACTATGTGGTGCGCCTGGAGCAGGGGCGGTCCACGGCGCCTTCGGCACAGGTCGTCAACTCCCTCGCGCGTGCACTGCGGTTGAGCGACACCGAGCGGGAACACCTCTACCGCATGGCGGGGCTGGTCCCGCCGAACCATGGGCCGATCCCCGACCACCTCCCGCCGGGTGTGCACCGCGTGCTGAACCGGCTCGGCGAGGTCGCGGTCGCCGTGTTCGCGGCCGACTGGCAGCTGATCTGGTGGAACCCCGGGTGGGCCGCGCTGCTCGGCGACCCGTCGGCCAAGCCTCCCGAACTCCGCAACTTCGCCCGCGAGCGCTTCCCGGTCGGATCCGGCGACGACGTACGCCTCTCCTCGTGGCCGGTCCTGGTGGGCGATAGCGACAGTTCGGACCTGGCCGTCGTGTCCGACCTGCGCCGCGCCACCGGCCGCTTCCCGCACGACGCCCGCCTGGCCGACCTGATCCGCCAACTCGCCGCGGGCAACGCGACGTTCGCCCGACTGTGGGCGAGCGGCACGGTGGCCGCACACCGCGAGGACCGCAAGACGGTGCGGCATCCCGTGGTCGGACCCGTGGACGTGGACTGCGATGTCCTGACGGACGGCGACTCGGACCTGAAGATCGTCATCTTGACGGCAGCGACCGGCAGTTCGGACGAGGTGAGGCTACGGCAGGCCATGGCCGCCCACACCGGCAGCGCTCCCACGCCCGCGTTCTGACGGGTCAGTGCTTGGCGAACTGAAGCCGTGTGGGTTGTACGACGTCGGGGCGTACCGCGAGTGCGGGAACGGTGAGTTGCTCACCGTAGATGTCGGTGAGTCTGATCGCGCCGCCGCAGCCGCTGCCGCTCTCGGAGAGGAAGTAGTTGTAACTGGCGCGCTGCAGCTGACGCCAGGTGCCGCCCGCGAGGACCTCCAGGCGGGCCAGCGGATTGCGGTGGCCGATCGCCTGGATACCGCACCAGTAGCGGCTGGAACCGGTCTTGTAGCGGATCGAGATCGTGTCGGACGTGCTGGGGCTCACCAGGTTCCAGGTGATCGGGATCCGGCCGGCCGAAGGGTTGGCGAGTTTGGCGAAGGCCTGCGCGCTGAGGTCGATCTGCCCGGGTGCGCACTCCCCCGGGCATTCGTTGGTGATGCGGACCGTGACGGTGGCGCCGCCGGCCGCGTGGACGAGCACGTACGCCCCGCATGCCTTGGACGACTCGTAGTCGGTGGTGTTCATCGCGCCGGTCATGACGTCGTCGCCGGGGTCGTACAGGCAGGCGCCGCCGCCGTCCGCGTCGTAGAAGGTGGCGACTCCCCGGTAGGTGACACCGGGCCGGATGCGTCCCGCCAACGAGGCGGTGTCGGCAGCCTGTTGGCGGGCCTTCGTGGCCGACGGGGTGACCGAGGTGGCGGTCGGGCGGGCCGACTGTGTCGCGGACGGTTTCTTGGATGCGCCGGTCGCGAGCGCGGATGGAGAGGCGGAAGCGGTCGAAGTACCGGTTGCGGAGGGGGAGTTCGCCACGGATGCGGTGGCGGCGTGTCCCGCCTCGGTCTTCACGTCCTCGTCGTTCTTGTCACCGGGCAGCAGCACCAGGGCCAGGGAGACGACGATGAGTACCGCGGCCGCCGACAGAAACAGCCACCGCTTGGACACCGGACCTCCTCGACGGCCACCCTCCGTTGCCCGGAGTGATGGAGGAGGCGATCGTGCCAGCCTCGGGGTGACGGCGGCAAGCCCTTTCTGCGGATGGGCAGTTGGGGGAGGGTGTCGGGTCGGGTGACTGGTGGCGGTGGGGCGCTCAGGGCTCGGGAGTCCATTCCGCGGGAGGAGGTGTGCGGCTGTAGTGGGGTCCCCTGGTGCCGTAGTGAGCGAGGTGGAGGATCTCACCGCCGACCACCAGCTCGGCCGGCGGCGGGTTGGGGACGGTGATCCTCGGGTGGGAGCGACCGTCGATACGGACGGTCTCCCGGGGTTGGTTACAGCTGTCCGCCCAGTACTGGGCCCGCTCACGGGACCACGGGTTCTGCAGGGTCCGCGGGGCGGCCGGGTCGTGCCGGACGCCGTTGAGGCTGCGGACGAGGCCCTCGCTGTAGACACCTTTGACGCGGAAGTTCTCCAAGTCCTGCGAGCGTACGACCATGTTGACGTATCTGCGGCCGTTCCCTCGGTGCCGGCCCACGGCGGGCCAGCGGCCGTGGCCATGGTCCCAGGGGACGGGAGGGATCCACAGCAAGGCCCCTACGGGGAAGTGCCGAGTGCCGCGCTGGATGTCGAGGCCGCTCTCGCCGTGCGCGGTCTCCCGCGCGACGTTGGCCACCAGACACCAGCCCAACAGCCCGTCCGGTGTCTCGTCGTCGATGAGTTCTGTTTCTGTCACGCCGAGAATTCTTGGGCACGGGACGGGGCGCGGGCCAGCTGTTATCGGCTGAGCCGAGCGGCGGAACAGCGTACGGCGGGACCACCGCCGCTCTTCGCCGTTCATGTTCGGTCCCGGCGACCCGAATTGGGGGCGCGTGGACTGTACGACTTGAATACGGTCATGGACTCCCCGATATGGGCCGAGCTGTCGGCCGCCGAGCGTTCCGCCGTGGACGGTCTGATCCAGCGGGACCACCGGCTCGCGGCAGTCGCCCGGGTGCGTGAGGCGTTCCGCGCCGAAGACAGGCCGGGGCTGTACGAAACGCTGGATGTGGTGGCGGAGCGCTACCGGGAGTTGGGCCGGCGGTTCGAGCGCCGTCCGACCCCGCCCCTGGACCTGACGACGCTCACGGAGCAGGTCGGGGCGTTGCCCGGCCGGACGGTGGCCGTCGAGGCGCTGTGGGACGGTGACACCGACGGCTGGTGCGTGGACCTGATGGCGCTCACGGACGCCCCGGTTGCCGAGTACCGGCTCGCCACCATCCGGCACGGCGGTGACCTGCGGCTGTTCAACGGCGCTGTCCCGCCATGGCCCGAGGCACAAGAAGCGGAGACGGTCGGTCGTGCCCTGGCCGAGCGGTTCGGGGTGCCCTTCCACTTCGCCAGCCCCGATCAGCCCGACGTCGATGCCCCGCGCTGGAGGACTGCCTCGTGATGCAGGACGTACTTCGCTCCCCGCTGCAGAACGCCCAGCGGGCCGACGGTCAGCCTGTCACCCAAACCTGCGGCAGACCCCGGGGACGACCCAACCTTCGGCGTACAACTGCCGTTCAAGCTAGATGCGAGGCCTGGTAGGCAGCATGGCCCAGACAGTCTTGCCCACAGGAACGGTCTTGCCCATTCCGTAGCGCCAGGTCCAGCCCCAGTGTTCGGACAGAGCGTCGATGATGCGCAGGCCGCGGCCGTGCTCGTCCAGGGGATCGCTTGTGTGCGGGTAGACGGGTGCGCTGTCGCTTGCGTCGGTGACGGCGCACATCAGGTGGTTCGGTCGCTGGGTCAGTTTCAGCCATGCCTCGGCTTCGCCGTCCGGGGTGTGCGCTGTGGCGTGGACGACTGCGTTGGCAGCCAGCTCGGCGACGACGGCGACGGCGTCGGCGCTGCAGTGGTCCAGCGCCCAGTTGCCGAGCGTGCGACGGGTGAAGTCGCGGGCCCGGGCGCATCCCTGCGTGGTGCAGGTGAGGCGCAGTACGGCGGTTCTTGATGTGCCGGGCGACGGCTGTTGGCGGGTGAGACCTCCAGGGCGACGGGCGCCGGGGAGGGCTGTGTGTCTGAGGGTTTCGCGCGGTGTGGTCCGGTCTGGCGACGGCGCAGCCGTGCCGGGTAGCCGGGGCGCCTGATGCGCAGGTAACGACACGACATCTCCCTGATGGGACGTCAACTTGTGGGCTCCAACACGCCGGTTGACGCCACGGGCTATTATCCACAACCGAGAGCGCTTCCGTGCAATTTCACGGGGAATTACACGCACGAGGTGGGAGCGCGCGGCACGCACTGCGGTCCGATCCAGTAGATGGGGAGCTCGCAGGCGTGGCGGAACGTGAGCAAGGAGAGTGCTGTGCCATCAGTTCCGAACGGAGTGCGGGCGAGCTCGCTGGGCGCCCGCTGGATCAAGAGCCGGCGCAGCACTGCCGAAGGCAACTGCGTTGAGGTGGCCGTACTGCGCGAGGGGGGTGTCGCGCTGCGCAACTCCCGCGACCCCGACGGCCCGGCCCTCGTCTACACGCCGGCCGAGATCGCCGCCTTCGTGGCCGGCGCGAAGGACGGCGAGTTCGACCACCTGCTGTGAAGCGGAACCGGTCGTCCCCACTTGGCTGGACGCCTGCAGCGGGAGAGGCCGAGGTGCGATACTGCGGTCTGTCGTCTGCCGGTCTACGGGGAGTCAGGATGTCCGCCGAGTCACCTCGTATCTCGCATCTCGAAACGTATCTGAACCGGACCGAGCCCGCTCCGACCTTGCTGAAGATGCTGGTCGGTGTCCAGTTGGCGGGTATCCGCGAAGACTTCGGCCTCTCCCAGGACCAGGCGGCGCGTTCAGTGGGCTTCAGTGCGCCGAAGCTGTCGCGTATCGAGTCGGGCAAGGGCCGGCGACCGCCCGCGGAGGCCGACGTCCGCGCACTGCTGGAGCTGTACAAGACCGACGAGCACGAGGCGCAGGTACTCCTGCAACTGCTGCGGCGCGCCGGTGAGCCGGGATGGTGGCAGCGCTACGACAAGCGTCTGATGCCCGAGTGGTTCGATCGGCTGGTCGGCCTGCAGGAAGCGGCCACGACTATCCGCACCTTCGAAATCCAGTACGTTCCGGGCCTGTTGCAGACCGCGGCCTACACCCGGGCGGTCGTGGAACGCGGTCTGCCCACGGCGCCGACCCGCGAGGTACAGCGCCGCATCGAGCTGCGCACGCGCCGCCGGGAACTGCTGGATCGTGCGGATGCCCCGCAACTGTGGGCGATCATCGACGAGTCCGTCCTGCTGCGCGTCCTGGGCGGTCGCGAGGTGATGCGCGAGCAGCTCCAGCACCTCGTCGACATGGCGCAACTCCCCCATGTGACCGTGCAAATCGTGCCCCTGGACGTGACGAACGCCTCCGCGCCCGCCATCCCCGTCACCTACCTGCGCTTCGGCGGCCTCGACCTGCCCGACGTCGTGTACCTGGAGCACATCAAGAGCGCCGCCTTCCTGGAAGACCGCGACGAGACCGAGGAGTACCGGCTGGCCCTGGACCGGCTGGGCGACGAGGCACTCAACCCGCGCGAGTCCCTGGTGCGGCTGCGCGACACCATGGAACAGCGCTACCCCGCTCCGTAACCCGGCAAGCGCACCGATGGGGGGTGCGGCCCTCTCCATTGCCCTGACCGCGGGGGTTCGCCGGGTTGGTGGTCATGGCGGTTGGATGTGTAGCGACGTCTGATCTGACCGCTTGGAGGCGCGGTGGCCGAGCCTGTCCGTGTGCGCGGACTGACCGGCCAGGAGGGGCGGAAGCTGCGGCAGATCGTGTGCCGGGGCAACACCAGCTCGGTGCGCCACCGGCGGGCGATGATGCCGCTGGCCTCGGCCGGCGGGAACCGGGTGCCCGTGATCGCCCAGCTGGTCCAGGCCGACGAGGACACCGTGCGCAATGTGATCCACCGCCTCCACGAGGCCGGCCGGCCTGTCTGGACCCTCGGTGGGCGGGAGGCCGTCCCCGCCAACTCAGCCCCGACGACGAGGACTTCGTCGTCCCGACGGCCACCACCCGCCCGACCAAGCTCGGCCGGCCTTTCACCCGCTGGTCACTGCGCAAACTCGTCGCCTACCTGCGCAAAGTGCACGGGCGGGTGATCCGCATAGGCCGTGAGGCGTTACGGTGCCTGCTCGCCCGCCGCGGCGTCACCAGAAGGGAGCCGTGAACACGCCGGCCGCGTTGAAGTCGATCCGCGCCACGGCCTTCGTGGAGCGCGCCCGCATCCGAAGTGAGAAGGGCATCCGCTGGGCGGACACCCTCTCCAAGCCGCGGCCTGACCGCAACCCGGCGAACCTGCGCGGTCACAGCGCTGTCCCGGGGTGGTCATGTCTACGCTGGCGGCGTGACATTGGTGTGGGTGACGGGCAATTCAGGGACTGGTAAGTCCACGGTCTGCGAGGTGCTGCGAGCGCGTGGCTACGTTGCGCTCGACGCCGACGAGGACGGGTTCAGTCGCTGGATCGACCGGGCCAAGGGCGAGGTTGTGGTGGATACTCCGTATCCGGTTCCTCAGGGCTGGCTCGACCGATACGGGTGGGCCATCGTCCGTGAGCGCGTGGAGACCCTCGCCGAGGAGTCTCGTTCCCGAATCGCGTTCTTGTGCGGGTCGGCGGAGAACGAGGCAGACGTCCGCGATCTTTTCGACCTCACCGTGTGCCTGGTGATCGACGAGGACACCCTCCGCCACCGGCTCGCGACCCGCACCACGAACGCATTCGGGCAACATCCCGAAGAGCTCGCAGCGGCCCTGAAGTGGAACCCTCGGATGCGAGCGATCCACGAAGGCCGTGGCGCGACGATCATCGACGCGTCCAAACCGGTCACCGAGGTGGTGGGCAGCGTCATCGACGCAGTTCAGGGGCTGACCAAATCCACCCGATAAGCAGAAGTCGCACTTCACCGCATTGCTCATCGGCAGCGCAACCGCCATGGCCCCGCCCCGCCCCGGCGAACCTATCTGGCCAGAGCACTAGCGGATGCGGCCCACTCCGCCGAACTCGATCCACTCCTGCGTGGCCTGACGGGGAGCCACCTCGCTGTCCGGCCGCCAGGTGGACACCTCCACCAGCCCCGGATCGAGGATGTCCAGGCCCTCGAACCACGCCGCGACGTCCTTCTCCTGGCGTACGCGGCCCCAGTGCCCCTGTGTCGCCTGATCCATGAAGTTGGTCACGAAGTCACGGACCTCGGGATCCTCGCTGACCAGCTGGCACATCACCATGCAGCTGCCGGGGACCAGTTGTTCGGCGACACGGCGCACCACGGCCGGCGGGCCATCGGTGTCACTGTCCGGGATGCAGTGGAAGACCGAGTTGAACAGCAGAGCCACCGGCTGCGAGAAGTCGATCAGGCGCTGAGTGTCCGGGTGGGAGAAGATCCCGTCGGTGTCCCGCAGGTCGGCCTGGATGACGGCCGTACGCTCGTTCTGGTCCAACAGGGCCCGGCCGTGCACCAGGACCATCGGGTCGCTGTCGACATAGACGACGCGGCTGGAGGGGTCGATCCGCTGCGCGACTTGGTGCACGTTGTCCTGGGTGGGCAGACCTGAACCGTGATCCAGGAACTGCCTGATGCCGTAGTCGGTGGCCAGCGTCCCTACCACCCGCTGCAGGAAGCGCCGGTTGTTCACCGCCAGGGCACGCGTGCTGGGTACGACCTTGTCCAGCTCCTCGCAGGCCGCCCGGTCGGACGCGTAGTTGTCCCTGCCGCCCAGGTAATAGTCGTACATCCGCGCGGCCGTCGGAACCTCGGCATCGATCTTCGTCGACACCTGCTTGTCAGGCTGCATCATTCCCCCAGCTCCGAGCCGCGCCAAGACTGGCCCGGCAGACAATACATCCTAGGTATACGGCAGTTGGCGACACCAGCCCCGTCCAGCATGGAGAACTGTGCCGGCCCTCAGCCATGCCATCGGCCTCGCGCGGGTTGCCCGGAGCTCGGACCTGCGATCCCGCGCCAGCCCTCCCCGGGCCTCAGCCGCGGCGACATGCTGGACTTCGGGACGGCAGGGCACTTGCCACTGTTGAGATTGCGCAGTCGTCTCACTGACGCTCGAACCCGTCGGCCCGACTCCAGAGGAGCGTGGTGTCCCTTCCGAAGACGACCCGTTGCCCGTCGTCGGAGACGGAGGCCCGTTCCCAACCGTCGAAGTTCTTCGTGACGTTGACGCTCCACTCGGTCAGGCCGCCGGTGCCGACGGCCGCGATGGACTCGGTCGGTGGCTCGCCGTCGTAGCAGTAGGAGCCGAAGTCGGCGATCGCCGCGACGGTTCCGTTCTTGGTGCGCAGCTGGATGCCCTGGCATGCGTCGGTCCCGGTGCGGTAGATGACCGTCGGTTGGGTCCATGCCTTCGCCCGGGGGCTGTAGTGCTGCTCGACGAGCCCTTTGCCCCGGCGGTAGTGCAGGGCAACCCGGCGGCCGTCACCGAGTTTCACCTCGGCGTTGTACGGGCTTGGACTGCCGCTCCAAGGGAGGTCGCTCTTCTGCAACTTGGAGGCGTAGACCGTGGATTCCGGTGCGGCTGAGGCGGTCCCGGCGGTCCTCGATGGCGCCTTCGCCGTCACCGCATCCCCGGACGCACATGCCACCGCCGTAAGCGTCAGGAGCACACCCAACGTCCCTCCGGCCAGCGCCCTGATGCCGGACCTGCGCATACGTGCCTCCCGTCGCCCCGCAGCAGCATAGGCGCGGTCTCTCCGCCGAAGTGGACCTCCGCCGTTGGTCGACAGTTACATCGTGGGCTCGGCGGCGGAGGGCCTCCCGGTTCATGGAGTGGTCGGCGACGCGGTCCAGATGCGGCGCTCGGCGCTCAGCGGGTCGTCCAGTGTGTGCGGGTTGGCATCCCAAGTCATCGTGGTGCGGCGCTTGTTGGTGTAGCGGGGCCACTCGGGGCCCGGGTCGAGGTCACGGACGAAGGCGGCCCAGGCGCCGTGCATCGCGTCGGCGAGGGACTGGGGCGGATGCGGGCCCGTCGCGGCCGTGACGCGTTCGGCGTCGAGGAGGTCGAAGGCGAAGGGGATCTCGACGCAGTGGGCGGCGCTCCCATAGGTGAAGTGGTAGAGCCAGGTGGGGAGTTCGTGGTGTGCGCGGGCCTCGGCGAGGGCGAGTGACGGGCCCCGGAAAATGGCGTCGGTCAGGGCCTGGCCCACACGTTGCGCCGGGTCCTCGTCGTTGTGGAGGGTGGCGTAGGCGGTCACGGCCTCCGGGGCCAAGCCGTGGCCGGCCAGCACGGCTCGTACGCCCTCGGCCGGTGCGGTTGCCGGACCCGGCGCCTCTGCCTCTGCC
This sequence comes from Streptomyces sp. W16, assembly GCF_033194735.1. NCBI lineage: Bacteria > Bacillati > Actinomycetota > Actinomycetes > Kitasatosporales > Streptomycetaceae > Streptomyces > Streptomyces sp. W16. The sequence goes on along the minus strand of NZ_JAWOAI010000030.1, from coordinate 2,632 downwards.
TCTGCCTCTGCCGGACTGGTCCCGACCGGCGGATTGAACTCCCGCTGCGTGAACCCGAGCAGCAGCTGGACCGAGGCGGCACTGCCGTCGGCGAAGGCCTCGGGCACGGGGATGGGGATCAACTCCCCGTCGGCGAAGGGCGCGAGCGTCAGTCCGGCCTCGGGAGTGGCCAAGGCGTCCTGGAGCGCGAGGAGTTCGTCGGCGGTCAGATCGCGGAGCGCGGAGGCGAGGGCGGGGACGCCGGTGCGTTCGGTCAGGCGGACCGAGTCGGCGAGTGCGTCGCGTCGGTGCTGAGGGGATCTGATGGCGCCGGACTGGGAGATCGCGGCGCGGAAGAGTCCGTGTGCGGCGGGCGTGGCCATCAGGGTCTGCGCGGCGCCGCCGCCGGCCGACTGACCGGCGACCGTGACCTTCGCGGGGTCGCCGCCGAACGCGTCGATGTTGTCGCGTACCCAGGTCAGTGCGGCGATCCAGTCGAGGACGCCACGGTTGTCGGGGGCGTCGTCGAGGTGGAGGAAGCCCTCGATGCCGAGCCGGTAGCCGATCGACACGAGGACGATTCCGTCGCGGGCGAAGGCCGAGCCGTCGTACCAGGGGCTGGCGGCGGATCCGGCGATGTAGCCGCCGCCGTGGATCCAGACCAGGACCGGCAGGCCCGCGCCCGGGTGCGGGTCGGGGGTGAAGACGTTGAGGTTCAGGACGCCGTCGCCCGGTATGGAGGGTTCGGGGATGGTGGTGGGGCCGTCGAGGACGAAGGGGCGGCGTTGCGCGGTGGGCCCGTACCGGGTGGCGTCGAGTGGTGCGGTCCACGGCTCGGGCGGGACGGGGGCGGCGAAGCGGAGGTCGCCGACCGGGGGCTTGGCGTAGGGGATGCCGAGGAAGCGGGCGGTGGTGTGCCGCCACGTCCCGAGGACGGGTCCCTGGGACGTGGCAGCGGTCACGGACTGGGGCACGGAGCAACTTCCTTGTGGAGGTGGGAGGTTACGGGCGATGTTCGAAGTCTCGCGCCTGGCCCGCTACTTGACGCTCTTGATCGGCCGGATGGCGAGCGCGCTGATCAGTACGACCGCCATGGCAAAGGCGAACAGGACGCGGTAGCCCGGCAGTTTGTCGGAGCCCGCGGCGAAGGAGGTGATGAGTACGGAGGCGATGATCGGGCCGAGGGCCTGGGGGATGTTGGTGGCGATGTTGAGGATGCCGAGGTCCTTGCCGGCCGCCGAGCCCTTGGGCAGGACCTCGGTCATCAGGGCCATGTCCAGCGACATGTACGTACCGAATCCCATGCCGCTGATCAGTGCGTAGGCGTACATCGCGGGCAGGGTGGGGCTGGCCAGCGGGATGGCCATGGAGAGGGCGAGCAGGACCGACGCGCCGATCACGAAGATCTTGCGGCGGCCGGTGCGGTCGGAGATCTTCGCGGCCGGGACGGCACCGGCGAGGGTCCCGACGAGGGCGAGCACGGACATCAGCTGCTGGGCGCTGTCCACGGCGTCGGCGTCCAGGCCGACGTAGTCCTGGAGGGCGTAGCGCTGGTAGGTGGCGACTCCCCAGTAGCCGAGGATGAAGGTCATGCGGGCCACGAACGCCCAGGCGAAGTCGGGGTGTTGGCGTGGGGAGACCCAGAAGCCGGTGAGGAACTCCCGCCAGGAGAAGGGCTCCGGGGGCTCGGGGCGGGTGCGGTCGCGGTTGAGGAGGACGAAGGCGAGCACCGTCACCAGGACGACGGCTGCGATGACGCCGTAGCCGAGGCCGAGGCGTCCGGCGTAGCGGGCGGCGAGGATCACGCCGAGTGTGGCGCCGAGGTTGGAGCCGAGGCCGACGAAGGCGGAGACGATGCCGAACCGGCGCGGGGCCACGCGGTCGGCCATGACGGCGGTGAGCGGGGCCTGGACCACGTTCAGCAGTACCTGGACGGCGACCCACAGCAGGGTGAGCCAGAGCAGGGTGGTGGCGTGGGAGATGGCCAGCAGGGTGAGGACCGCGCCGACGGCGCCGAACAGCATCCAGGGGGTGCGGCGGCCGAGGCGGCCTCGGGTGCGGTCGGAGACGGCGCCGATGATCGGCTGGGCGAAGAGGGTGACGATGGACGAGGTCATCGTGACCAGGGCGAGGTTCGATTCCTTCGCGGCGGCGTCGAGGTTCTGGATCTGGGTGGGAAGCAGAACGACGACGAGGCCGGCGTAGGCGGTGTAGAGAGCGGCGAATCCCGCACCCATCGACCACATCAGGACGTTGACCTGGGAGCGGCCCAGGGTGTCGTCCGTTCGGGGAGTGGCGGGGGCGGAAGAGGTCGAAGCGGACAAGGACGCCTCCACGGGGACGGACCGGCTTCGTTGCCGGTGTCGGGAGTATGGCCTCGCCCATTTATTTTTTTCAAGACTCGAAAAAATATATCTTGGCCACCATGACCGGATCACATCCAGCCAGGGGCACAATCATCGGTGTGAACGCCCCCGCCGACTCGGCCGACGTACGACGCCGCAACCTGGCGCTGGTGCTGCGCTACCTCGACGCCCACGGCCCCTGCGCCCGTACCGAGGTCGCCGCCGGGACCGGGTTGGTGCACGCGTCCGTCACCGCGCTCGTCGCGGAACTCATCGACCGCGGCCTGGTCCGCGAGGCGGGATCGGTG